>CAIPJU010000946.1 GCA_903865465.1 uncultured Bacteroidota bacterium | reverse complement strand
GAGAGGAAGTCCGTTACGAAGGCAATCTATTGTTCTCAAATCCATTATGAAGTCCATACCTCCATGTCCCCCTACTTTTTTGGCCATCTCTCCAACTCTTTTTACTATTTCGGGAGAATATTGTTCATAGAGCTCATTAAGTTTTGCATCATTAACCCACTCTTCACCAAGAGCTATTAACTCCTTCGGATATTTACGGACCATTCCTTTGGTTCCCTTTACAAGATGTATTCTCGAATATGGCTGTTCTGATGAAACATCGTGCTGGACCATAATTGTCTTTCCAAGAGCTGTGTGAACAAGTGTGGTGTTCATATTCCCCCTGAACTTTGAGTCTTTCCATTCAGCATAATACGGGTCTGTTGACACAAGTTCCTTCTCTTTAGGGGCCATAGTGTAATCGTTTGTCGACATGGATGTGAGATACTCCATCTTATCGCCCCTGTTTATGTTCATTACCTGGCATATAGGTCCAAGTCCATGGGTAGGGTAGAGATTGCCGTTGCGATTGGCATTCTCCTTCAGTCTCCACATTCCGGTATAAGCGCCGTCGGATTGTTTGTCATCGATTGGTTTCTTGAAATTATAGCCCATCAGATTATGTATATAAGCACCCTCTCCGTGTATGATATCCCCGAACATTCCCTGACGTGCCATGTTAAGGGTAAGAAGCTCGAAGAAGTCATAACAGCAGTTTTCAAGCATCATACAATGTTTTTTTGTCCTTTCAGAAGTCTCAACTAGTTGCCATGCTTCATCGATGGTACGGGCAATAGGAACTTCACAACAAACATGTTTCCCTTTTTCCATGGCATAAACTGCCATTTGAGTATGCCATACCCATGGAGTGCAGATATATATAAGATCGAGATCTGGCAGCTCTATAAGCTTCTTCCAAATATTCTCATCACCGTAAAATTCCCTTGCAGGCTTGCGTCCTATCTTTTTCAGATAAGCCTGTGAGAAGCCAACAGCACTCTTGCGCAGATCGCCCAGAGCTGTTATCTCAACGCCGTCAATAAAGAGCAGACGTTCCACTGCATCACCCCCCCTGTCTCCGAGTCCTATCACGCCAACTCTTACCTTTTCAAGAGCCGGAGCAGCGTATCCCGACATGTTAAAACGTTGTGCATGGCTCTTTTTGACTGAACTCAGGATATTTGAAAGATTTGATTCGGTTTTTTGCTGAGCTGATGCGGGAACAATACTTCCTGCCATTGCGCCGGCACCGGCAAGTGTTGCTGTTTTTAGGAAATTACGACGATTGGTTGCCATATCTTTATTATTGAAGGTTGGTTTATTAATATATTTTTCTGATAAGATAAAAAGCAGCTCCGGGATTATAAATCAATATTAATGAAACTGAAATAACGAATCAAAGCTGCCCGGCATTAACATTATCATTTAACTTACTCTTATTCTTAAACTTACGTATTAAATCACTAATTATACTGCCACATAGATAGCCAAAAACCACTCCCCAAAGTGTACTCATGTACCATATTGATTTAATCGGGCAGGTTCCTGTTGAACATCCCACAAACTTCCAGTATAGAAAACCACCCGTGGCTCCTGCTATTGAAAAAACAATTTCAATAATGTGTTTTCTGATAAATTCCTTCATAGTTCTGTTTGTCAAAAATAGTCAGATTTCAGTTGAATATGACATAAAACGCAAATAAATGATGATGCTTTAAAGCATACCGGGTGAAATATTCTGCTTTGATTGCTCAACAATCCTTTCAATGCGGTTTAATCTTGTCTCACTCTTTACTGCACTGTTAAGCCAGTTAATAAAATTTCTCCGGCCAGAGGAGGGAAACTTCAGGAAATTCTCATATGCCAGACTATCAATTTTAAGTGAATCTTTAAGGTCTTGGGGAATATCTGGTTCTGATTTAGGTCTCTCTTCATATACCAGTGATGGATTTTCGTTTGCCAGTTGAAACGCTTTAAGCCCGGCCGGGGCCATAAGACCAAGAGCGATCAATTGTTCTGCCCTTCCGAAATTAAGTCTCGACCATTTACTTCCTCTTCGCCTGGGAGTAAATCGTTGAATATAATACTCAGCATTTACCGTCTTGATAATGCCATCAATCCACCCGAAACAAATCGCCTCTTCAACAGCGTCACTGTAGGGCACGCGTTGTTTTCCGGAAGGTTTCTTATAATATACGAGCCAAACTTCCGCGGAGGTCATGTGATTTTCAGAGAGCCACTCCCTCCATTCAGTCCGGCATGTTACATGAAGTTCCATATCTTTAATTATCTTAAGATTATGCGTATTTACCGTTTCTTTAAAATCGATTCTCCATCATTCAAAAAAGCTGATCTTCAAAGAGGATTCATCTATTACAATTCAATGTCGTTTAGTTAAGAAAACCATTCAAAAGTACTGATTTATTGATATTTTGATGAAAATAGTTCTTTGAAATGTTTGTAGTTATT
>CAIPJU010000945.1 GCA_903865465.1 uncultured Bacteroidota bacterium | reverse complement strand
CTGTCCTGAACATGTTCATGGCTTTATCCCACATTTTCTGGTCGAGCAGAAGTGAACCGTATTTCCTTGCAGTTTCAAGATCAGAGGGATCTGTTTTGAAGGAGGATTCATAATAAGGAATGGCTTTCAACTGATCCTTCTGCGATTCAGCTGCCATCGCTTCAATCTTTGCAACTTTGGCGTCTTTTGGTGCAATCTGCCTGTACAAACTGATGAATGACTCATACTTTGGATAATCTCTGGTGATTATCATGAAAGCTGCTTCGTTTGCCAGGACCTTTGTATCGCGGCTGTTTTTTTCATACAGATCTTTCATGATTGTCCGTGCAGAGTCAGCCCTGTGGTCATACCAGCAGCTCAATGCATAACTGGCCATAAGTTCGTTATTTGAAGGTCTGAGTTCAACGGCTCTTGCAAAATATGGCATCGATTGTTTGTAGAAACCTTTTTTGTAAAGCATATCCGCCACTTCTGTCATTTCGCCGGCATCGTCCCTGAATAACCTGAAATGGTTTAAAAGGTATTGCATAGCCTCATTTCCTGTGTCCATGCGCAGATAAAATTTGACAGCCTTGGAGATAATGTATTTATCATCGGATAGGTATCGGAGAGAGTTTTTCAGAAGCACAAGGGCCCATTCAGGATTTGCACTTTTTACCGCATCATCGATCTGTCGCGGCAGATACTGCGATGACCTTGAAATAAATGCCAGTCTGTCAACAAGGGTATCAGCAACCGAAGTTACTTCTGCAAGGTCCTGTGCACGTGTAATATACTTTAAACTCAATACCTGGTCGCCCTTAGCGCTATACGCGTTCCCAAGCAATCTGTAAACCGGGCCTATCGAGTGGTTGGTACTTGTTATACTCTCAAGCAGTTTAATGGCATCATCAGGTTTATTTTCATTAAGATAGATTCGTGCAAGTTCAAATTTGCCAAGGGTCGAAACCGGAGAATAATTGACCCTTCTGGTCTTAACTGTTACAGCATAATCGGGAAGCAGGGCAATCTTTCCAAAGGCCTCCGATGCTTTAGCGGCAGAGCCGTCATTCTGATATGCCTTACCCAGGTAGTACCATGCCATGGGTACTTTGGAATTGACTTTTAAAACATCACTGAAGCTTGCAATGCTGGCCTTTGAATCACCCATCTCCTTATTCAGGAGACCAAGACAATAACTCCATACCCAGCTTTTGCTATCTCTTCTGATGGCAATATTGTAGCATTCACTTGCTTTATCATAAAACGCCGCAGAGTGAAGAGCCATCCCGAAGTTTCCGATATTTCCAGGATTTGGATTACGAATGGCTTTCTGTCGGGCAGATGTAAGCTGATCTCTGAGTGGCGCAGGTAAAGTCGTTAGTTCAGGTATTTCGGGAATCTGCTTCCTGTTTTTGCTGTTTACAGCGAATCTGATCGAAAGAAATGCCGTTACTGCAATGAGCAAAACTGCAATCGTCAATATTATTATTCTCTTTCTGTTATCCATTGAATTAAAAATTGCATAAAAATATAAATAAAAAGGGCGATACAGAGAATCCGGATTTTAATTATGAAATGTTTTTCAGTAAGGATTAATAAAAAGCTGGGTAGTTAATTTTACATTGAAAGATTAAATTAATAACAGGTTTTCAGCTTTTTTTACCCCGACCCCAAGGGGTGAAAGCTGAAAAACCGGCCTGTTCCCCCTGGGGAAAAAGGGTGAAAACAGGACGGTTTTTAAAATCTGTCAGTAGAATTAGTGTGATAATATTGTCATGAAAATTGTTGATTAAGGAAATTTAAGACACCTGCAAACAATATATCGTGGCACACTGTTGTAAATGGGAATGAAACCAGTAATTTTATCAACTCATAAGAGTGCCTTTTTATAACAGGAATTAATAGATTTATGATCCGGAAAGTAGTTATTTTATGTACTGTGCTGATTCTGCCGTTTTCATGCAAAAACAAGCCTGAAAGTAAAATCAGTGATGGTGTGAAAGGAACAAAATCAGTAAACTCCGATACAGCAAAATTTATGAATGTTTCGGACAATTATTTGATTGACAATACTGTGGGACCTGAATTTGGGCTTGTTTACATGTATTGTGAAAAGATGCCTGAATTTCCT
>CAIPJU010000944.1 GCA_903865465.1 uncultured Bacteroidota bacterium | reverse complement strand
CAACCCCTCCGGGGTAGATGAAAATTGAGGTAATGATTAACCTATATTTCTGCAACAAAACAGGGATTAATCCTTGTTGAAATTATTTCCATAATGAACATCGGAGATGTTCCATGAATAATAGAAAAATCATTTGCCCACAACCATTGAACCCCGGAGGGGTTCCACAAAACATGATAAGATGTTGTTATTTAGGATAATAGATTACCGTAAATAAAATGACTAAAATAATAGGCAAAAAATCTAAAAAATATTTGGATGACTAAAACAATAGTCATATATTTGCGGTGAAGGATTGACGGAAGATACTAGATAAAAGTCGGGCACAGCGATGACCCTGACAGAAGAAAAGCTTCAGGGATAAAAAGAATAACTAATAATTAAATCAATGCAGTTAACAAAGGCAGAAGAACAGATAATGCAGATGCTCTGGGAGATGGGAGAGGGTATCGTTAAAGAGATCCGCGACCGTTTCGATGAGCCCAGGCCTGCACGAAACACTGTCTCAACAGTGCTGAGGATACTCGAAAAGAAGGGCTTTGTCGGCCATAAGGCTTATGGCAATATCCATGTCTATCATCCCCTCATCACAAAAAGAGAGTATTCAAAAACCCAGCTCTTCGGACTCATGGAGAGTTATTTCAATAATTCATTTCCTGTAATGGCATCTTTTTTTGCAAAGGAAAAGGATTTGACTCTTAATGAGCTGGCAGAATTGCTCGAAGAGACACAAAAGGAGTTGTCAACAGTTAAAAAACAGAAGTGATGGAACCATTTGCCCTTTATCTGATAAAATCCGTGATATGGCTAAGCAGTTTTGCCCTGATCTTTATTATCTTCCTTCGAAATGAACGTTTCTTTAGTCTGAACCGGATCTATCTCGTGACAGGTCTCCTTGCTTCTCTGCTTCTGCCATTCTTTTCAATACATTATATTGTTCAGATAAATTCAATCGCCGGTGCGCAATCCTCCGAAGGTGTATCGGCTGCTGTTCAGTATAATGAAGTTGGAAGAATGCAGTTAATCCGCTCCTTGCTGACTATTGTTTATTTGTCGGGAGCACTCCTTGTTTTTTGTGTCTCTTTGTTCCAAAGCCGATCGTTGGTCAGGGCGATAAAGGTGGCAGAAAAATTACCTGTCGGCGGTATTAAACTCGTGAAGTCTCATGATTTCGCCTCTTCATTTTCATTTTTCTCCTATGTTTTTGTCAATCCTTCAGTTCCCGACATTGAGACCAGGGAGATTTTGAATCATGAACAGGCACACGTCAGTCAGAAGCACTGGTTCGACCTTATGCTTGCCGGAGTACTCTGTATACTGCAGTGGTTTAATCCTTTAGTCTGGATTTATGTCCGGTTAATAAAGCAAAACCACGAATATCTTGCCGATGAGGTTGCGCTGCAGCGTACCTCCGACCCCGCGGTTTACAGGGCTGCTCTTTTGAATCAGATTGCAGGTGCGCCTGTCGTCAGCCTTTCTAATCACTTTAATTATTCACTTAACAAAAAACGCTTTAATATGATGAAAAATATTATCAGTTCACCATACAGGAAATTGAAGCTGCTGCTGATACTTCCCGTATTTGCGCTT
>CAIPJU010000943.1 GCA_903865465.1 uncultured Bacteroidota bacterium | reverse complement strand
CATAAGGTTGCTTCTCCTATCGGATTGTTATACAACCATACCAACCACTTTTCTCCTGCTACCTTTTCCGTTTTTAATTGACCACTTTCCCTTTCATAATATTGAATGGAATTTTGCGGCGTTGGCGGAAAGCAAGCAATTATGATAATTATCGCAAGCAACAACAAAATGATACTCCACCTTTTTTTAGTTATTGTTATCTTCATTTTTGGTTTGATTGCTTTGAGAAGCAAAATTAAATCAATATCCTCTATTTTAACCCACATTCCAATAACCAATATATACTTAAATGCAAAAGTCACATTCCCTGACCATATTGGGCTGGTATTTTCTCAATAACATAAATTGCGTCATTAGGGTATGTCTTGTCCTGAAATAGGTTAACACAAAAAAGTGTAAAAATGGACAATGTCAGTAAAGTTATTTCAGGACAAGACAAATATAGAAAGTGTGAGTGTGAGAGCGGGAGTGAGGAAAACATTTCGAGTGTATTAGCTCTCGCACCCACACTCGCTCTGTTTTCAGTACCCGGAGCGGACAAAAGTTGCAACCGGTTAAAAGTACTTTTAAACTATCACTTGACGACCACCCTGACACGATCGAGGTTTTGAATACGGGCAAAAGGGGTGTTCGCATCGCCCTGTCGTTGAGACACAGCCCGGAGAGTGACAAAATAGGTTCCTGGTTTGGAATAAGTGTAGCTAGTCTTCAGTGTTACCCGTGAGCCCGTTTTGTCAGCAGGTTTGTATTTTCCAACTACAGGAAAAGTTCCTTCACCTTCGAAGTCCCAATCGGCTGACACAACTTTGCCTGTGTGTGTGGGGACTTCAACAACTGCGGTGAAAGTGACAGCTACACCAACCTTAATATCGACGCGCGCTCCACCATTGGCCTTCAAAGTTACAACCGGTTGAATACCTTTTCGTTCATCGGCATTAGTCGGTAATACAACCTGTCCATCTTCAATCTTGTAGTTGGTCGTTGTTGGGGGTACAATACCTTTTTCAACCCAGTCAGTCAGGTCACGCAATGCCTGTTGAAGAACTCCCAGATAGCTAATAGTACGCGTAGGGTCCTCCTGCCTGGAAAGGTCTCCATGCAAAGCATGATCTGTATACCAAAGTCTAAAATTATTATCCGTATTATCTCCAAGATTTTCCTTAACTCGGTCACTATACCAATCCGCCTGCCATGGAAAGGCTTCACGGTCCCATAATGATGAAAGTACAATCATCTTTCCTTTAAACTTCCCTTTTGGCAATACACCTGCTGCTGCCCGGGTAAAAAGTGGTCCAATCAACATAGGCCGTTGCGGATAAATGGGTTTGCCTTTAGTGTCACGAAACTGGTCCCAAACTTTATATTGAGGCCCCGGATCCTGATGTCGGTGATAAGTTTGTACGGCAAGAAAATTGGAATTGTCTACCTGAACTTCGTCTCCTGTTTTAATTTTGACAAGCACACTCGGTTCGGCAGGACCAAGAACGACTTTATCTCCTTCAATTTTAGTGAGCTGCAAAGTTTTACCGGCAGCGCCTCCACTCTTTATCAGTAAATCACCACCCAGAAAGTATACATCGGGAAGCATGTCTTCCAATTGAAAAGCGACCGGCATTGCTCCGGGTTCCCCGCCGGTGCTCTTCCATGCAAGGTCAGCGGAACCACGTTCCTGGGCGGATATTGGTTCTGTTAATCCCATCTTGATGGCCTGGTCAGCAGGTATACCCATCTTGATCTTACTTATCTTCTGAATTCGGGCTTTTAATAGGGATGCAGGTGCGTTGGCACCAAGATAGCCGGGAATATTCCAAAAATCATCTGTGAAATATTTTCTGTCAGCCGAAACCACACCTTGATAAAGAACCAAAAAACCATGAATCCCCATGTCTTTGTATCCATACCAGGATTTTGGCGGAAAGCCCATCCTGGTTACTTCCTGTAGTGCCGATTTTTCTTCTTCATTTAGTCCGGCATATATGTCGCCACTTCCTCCAGGCTCCACTGCATCAATAATTTGTGGAAACTTATCCTTTAATAGCTGCATGGCGTACATCCGGACTGTAAATACGTTTGGAATTGCCATTGGAGATCCGACAACATAAGGAACTACTCCATCCCAGACACCTTCCGTACTTTCCATTCCTCCAATGGTCCGGTAAGCACCCCCACTTCCTCCAAAGGCATAACCGTATGGATGTTTAGTACCATAGATTTCCATTGCTACAACTCGTGAAAATTGTGCTGAAGCAGCATTTGCTCGGTAAGCTCCAATAGTGGGATCATTATTGATTCGTGGTTTTGCAAAATCAATTTTTCCACCACCATTGGTTTCAATAAAATATGCTCCGCTGGCTATGGAAAAGCCAATCTTGTCTTCCTCTCCGGTAGCACCCTGTGATAAATTTTCGTTATCAGGGACCGGTGTAATATATTGGTAGAATCTATCTTGGTACTGTTCCTTTGGAGGGAAATAGAATGAAAAACGAGTTTCTGTTCCATTGAATCCGCCGTGCACATACCGATGATGAACCGGTACCTCGCGCCACTCGTCAATGTCAATATAAGGTGCTTTAAACAATGTATCATTTGTTGTAAAATCCTTAGCAAAATCCTTTTCTGAGAGGAGCTTATTATTTTGTCCATTAGCAATAGAAGTGCACGCGATAAAGAAATAAAACAAAATATTACAAAGTTGGATCGATTTCATAGAACTATGATTTTTGTGATTTTTTAAATTTTCATTTTTAAGGGCAGGTGTCAATACCCGTACATTTTAATTTTAAATATTTTGACCTCCCCCGGTTTGATAACCGCACCACCCATTGCTGTTTCGTCGCCATTCAACCTGTGGCTAAGCATTTTGCCATTCTCATAACTTATTTCATCTACTGACGCATATCCAACATTTTCAAATTTGTTTGATTTGCCTTTAGATATATTGACAATAGCGCCTCCAATTCCACCAGCCACCAAAAACTCGTTGTCATGTAATTTGATAACAATTAAACCCGCAGCGCTTTTATCCTCTTCTCCTTCAACTCCGAATTTACCCCCTGTTGATTTGAATAAGTTGGCTGAAGAGAATCTTCTCATTGAAACAGTATAATTTCCCATTTCCACTTTATCACTTTGTCCCCCTTCACTGACGAACAGGGCTGACATATTCTCAGTGCCCCTATTTTCCTGGATAAATGGAGCGATGTTCTTTAAACATCCATAAACCTTCTTTAGTGACTCGTCCTTAGAGTCCGCTGAATTGAATATACCTCCGCCGTCAATTCCGAAAGGTGCATATCCCAGGGCATCATATTTCCCTATTGCGTAAAAGGCTCTTGCGGAACCATCCGGGCCTACTTTAGTTTCCGGTATGAATAATGGATTTCCGGATCTGGAAAATTCTTTACAGACCCAGTCAAATTCTTCAACGATATAGATATCCGGTGCAATAAAGTCAATGGCTGGAGCGGCAGCCCGCCAAATATCAATTACCTGGGGTAACGGCCCCCCTGAAGGAAACTGTCCGGGATTTTTGCCCTGTGGTTGTTTAAGCCAGGCATTGGCATACATTGGAAGAGGATATTGAACTTTCCCTTTCTTTGCAATTTCACCAACATATCTGGCGTAGTTCCAGGCTATGAATATTTCCTCAGTATAATATGGGAAATTTATTTTCCATTCATCGCCCTCATATTCAACGCCTTTTCCAAAAACTTCCTCCCATGTCCCCTTTAGCTTATATCCATTTTCAGCCCAGACTTTAGCAAGGGCCGGATGTAATACGGATTTGTTTTTTTCAAGATATCTGATCAATTCCGGCGGAACCTGCCCGTTAAAGGCACTATTTGCAGGTTCACTAAAATCCCGGATAGAGCCCAAGACACCAATTTCGTTTTCGACCTGCACCATAATTACAGTTTGCTTCTCGCTATCGGTCTTTTTTAAGTATTTCATTAATTCACTAAAAGCGATTGCATCCGCATCAAGCGCATTCGTACTTAATGTCGACAGGACCTCCATCGTATTGCCGTTTTTATTCTTAATAAGAGGGAACCGTTTGGCGTCGTTTTTAACCCAATCCGGAACATAAGTTGACTTCCCGTTTTTCCAACTGCCAAACCATAAAATGACAAGCTTAAGGTTTTCTTTTCTGGCGCCGGTAACCATGCTGTCGACCAGTGTAAAATCAAAAACACCTTCCCTGGGTTCTATCAATTCCCATGAAACCGGTGCTATAACCGTATTTAGGTTCTGATTTGCCATGCGGGGCCATACAGTACGCATATAATGGGCACTTCCTGCGCTTGAGTTGTGAAGCTCACCGGACAGCATCAAAAATGATTGATCATTTACAATTAGTTGCATCAAATCACCTTTTTTTTCAAGATGCGGGATCGAAGAGATTTGAGCAATTGCATAATTGCAAAGTAAAGCTGTAAGAAATAGTAATATACTTTTCATAATTCATTTTTTAAAATTTTTCTATCGAAAGAAACAAAATGCTGTGAGGAGGAAGTTGAACTTCTCCAGCTTTTATCTTTTCTCCTTTAATATCAGGCAATGTTTCATTAAGCTTCAATTTAAGTACTTCACCGTTTAATTTTATCGTGTTTGTTTGAAGCTCTTCTGCAGTAAGCAAATATTTTTCCGCTTTTGCCGGGATTTCAATCAAATAATCAGAATCTTTGGGATTCACTATTAATACAGCAATACCGTTTGAACTATTTTTAAGGCTATGTGCAAAAATATCAACTCCGTCAGTTAATAAGCCTGCGTCAAAAACTTTGGTACCCATCAGCCGGTTCCAGAGCAAGGCCGCCCAATAATTGGGACAAGGATCATGTGTATCGCTTTCGAGCAAGGCATATTCACTGCGGGCTAAAGTATTGTGCATAACAACTTGCACTCCTTTTTTTGCAAGTCTTCCCAATTGCTCCAGATAGCGAAAAGTATCCAGATAGGTGGCAGCCCAGGGATTTCCTCCACATGCTGTTTCAGCAGTTTCGGTTAACCAGATCGGGATTCCGGGATTATATTTATCCCTTAAGCTCTGATAAAAGCTTAACCCGATTTCTGTTTTGCTTAACCAGCTATTCGACAAGGCATTCTCGGGTTTTTGAGTACCTGCGCATCTTTTAGAAACAGTCCCATAATAATGGTATGAAAAGATATCGAAGCCTGGTCTGGGTTCGGCTGATAACATTGACTCGCTTGTAATCGATAATCCAGATGGCAATATTCCTCCTTCGCCGGTAGAGCCTGGTCCCAAAATCTTCATTTCAGGAGAAGCAGTCCTTACATATTTCTTAAATGCAACGAAATCCTTTGCAAAATTTGCTCCATTATAACCTTTCGGAGCATCTCCATGACTTGCATGAGAGGGTTCATTAAACATTTCGGCAGCTGCAATTTTCCCACCAACTGATTTGGTATAATTTAACAATGATTGCAACTGATTGGGTGACCAATTACCCTCTTTATCCCTCATGCCGTCGCAAATCGAAAATGAAGTAACTAATTTACCATCAGTAGCTTTACAAAAATCCAAAACTCCTTTCCACTGTTGACGGGTAAGAACATTTTTATAACCATCGGGAGCAGTTACTAATTTAGTCTCATCATTATCCTGAAAATAAACGGCATTGGCCCAGGTTCCGCTCACCCGGATATAAATTGGACTCAAAGCAGCTGCAAGCATTCGTAATTTCTTCTCGTAGAGGTTAATTGGGGGAATTGGCCATTTCAGAGCATCAAAACCAGTGCGGTTAGAGGTTTTTCCAACAGAGTCGACCATGTTATATGGTATCCAGAAGT
>CAIPJU010000942.1 GCA_903865465.1 uncultured Bacteroidota bacterium | reverse complement strand
TTAAGGGCATTTTCGGCTTCCCTGTACTTATGATAAAGGTCCTGCATTTCTGCCGAGGATGGCAGGGCAGGTGTGTTGATTTTAGTAAATTCTTCTGTGGCTAAAGCAAGCTGATTTCTCCAGAATTTCCTGCCCTGAACAAGAGCCCTTGATTTATTGAGAATTCCTTCTGCCTTACCTTTTTCATTTACCGCTACTGCATCGGGACCGGAGAAAAAGAGATAACCCAGAAGAACGACAACTATAAGTGCTGCCAGTGTTGCCTTGTACATTCTTAATGCTTATAAAATTACAATTGTTATCAATTGTGCAAAGAATTCATTTCACAATAAATAATGTAATGAATGCTTTTTGCAAAAGACCGGTCCGATCTGAAAAGAGCCAAAAAACAGCAGATAAAAGTTCTGCAGCTATTCTTTTGTGGCTACTTCATTCTTTGAATTCTTCTTCTCTTCATCAGGATCGTACTGGGAAGCTTTTTTGAATTCTTTCATTCCCTGACCAATTCCTTTCATCAGTTCAGGTATCTTGCTCCCTCCAAAGAGGAGTACCACTACCACCAGAATAAGAAGTATCTCCGTTGCACCTAAATTGCCCATCGTTTTAGTTTTAAAATTTGTCAAAAGTAAAAATTGTTTGTTAATATAAAAGTTAATTATTTATTAATATATTTTGGCGAGAACACCGGACATTCGCCAAAATGCTTTACTTCAGCAACTTGCAATAAAGTGCTTTTTATCCCGGAATGAAAGCAGTACAATAGGCAGGTAATCTCTGCGTTAGAGAACTATTGTCGGCTGTTTACAATGGGTTAAGTTATGCATACATTTGAATTTTATGCTTGCTGCAGCAGGGGAGCTGAGGACTAATTACAAAATGCTGTCTTTGGACTCTAAATGGTTACTTTTACCGGAAGGTTGATTATTGGATATTCTTTTAAATTGATTTATGAGGAAATTTTGTCTGATTGTTTTAATCATTTTTTACTTTCTGAATTGTAAGGGGCAACTGAAGTATACTATCAGTGGTTATGTTCGTGATTCACAATCTGGTGAAGAGCTTGCTGGCGCCAGGATCGGAATAAGTGAGTTGCCTTCTGCAGGAGTAACCACAAACTCATTCGGGTTTTACTCCATTTCTTTGCCTCAGGGAAAATATACTGTTACTTCATATTTTATTGGGTATGCAACACTAACCTTTCCCCTTAGTCTGACAAAGAATATTACTTTGAATTTTCCTCTTTCTGAAAAGGTGAAAGAGCTCAATGAAGTTGTTGTTTCTTCCGAAAAGAGGAATGATAATGTGACAAAAGACCAGATGGGAGTTGAAAAGCTGAATATCAGGGAGGTGAAAACCATACCTGCTTTTCTGGGCGAACGCGATATTCTTAAAACCTTGCAGCTGCTGCCAGGTGTCAAATCGGCAGGCGAAGGGAACAGCGGATTCTATGTGAGGGGAGGCACTACTGACCAAAACCTCATCTTACTCGACGGGGCTACTGTTTATAATGCTTCACACCTTATGGGTTTCTTTTCAGTCTTCAACCCTGATGCGATACGTGATGCTACAATTTATAAAGGTTCTGTCCCTTCTGAATTCGGGGGGCGTCTCTCATCGGTACTCGATATTAACATGAATGAAGGAAATGATAAGGAATTCAGGGTTAATGGAGGGATAGGGCTCATATCATCGCGACTGACAATAGAAGGCCCTATTGTTAAGGACAAAGGATCATTTATTGTTTCAGCAAGAAGAACCTATGCTGATCTGGTGTTGCACTCCCTGGTTGCAGCCCATGTCATTCGCGATTCAACTTTAAAAAGTGCAAGTCTCTACTTCTATGATTTGAATGCGAAGGCCAATTACAGGATTACTTCTAAAGACAGGATCTTTGCTTCGGGATATTTCGGCAAGGATGTTTTAGGGATAACTGATTTCGGGTTTAACTGGGGTAATGAAACAGCTACAATAAGGTGGAACCACCTGTTCAGCGAAAAGTTATTCTCCAATACATCTTTGATATATAATGATTTCAATTATGTACTGAATAACGGATCTACTACCAGTCCTGTTAATATTGTTTCGAAAATTCGTGATTATACATTAAAACAGGATTATCAGTATTTCATGAGTGAAAAAAGCCAGGTAAAATTCGGCTTCATTTCAACTTACCACAGGATGGTTCCGGGAACCATAACAACTTCTGATACAAATACTGTCAGGAAGAGTCTTCCCATTAAGAACTCAATCGAGAATGCCGTATATGCTTCTGTTGATCTGAAGATCGGCTCTAAGCTCAGTTTTAATGCCGGATTAAGAGTTTCAGAGTTTACCCTGCTTGGTCCTGCACCTTTCTACAAGTATGATGCTTACAATTTTATTGACTCTGTGAAGAGTATTGTCGATTCGACACGCAAAGCAATAAGTTTTCTTAATGCTGAGCCACGCATTTCCGCAAGTTATCTCTTCGACAGTAAGAATTCTATTAAGGCATCGTACGCACGAAATGTTCAATACCTTCACCTTTTGTCAAATTCTACAACAGGAAGCCCAACTGATATGTGGATTCCAAGTAGTTACAATACAGTTCCTGAAGTATCGGACCAGTTTTCTCTTGGCTATTTCCGGAATTTTGACAACAATAATTATGAATTCTCTGCTGAAGTTTATTATAAGAACCTATTACATCAGGTCGATTATATTAAGGGGGCTCAGCTGATTTTTAATGCCAATGTAGAATCGCAGCTGATTTATGGCAAAGGTCGTGCATACGGACTTGAGCTGTTAATAAAGAAGAAGTATGGAAGATTCAATGGTTGGATAGGTTATACAATCGCACGTTCTGAGAGGCAATTTCAAGGTATAAATAGAGGAACATGGTATCCGGCAAAACAAGACCGGACACACGATATTTCTGTCGTTGGAATATATGAATTTTCCAACGGTTGGACGATTTCGGGAACATGGGTTTATAATACCGGTAATGCAGTTACCTTTCCCAAAGGAGCATATGTCATCGATAACCGGGTTGTATTCCTGTACACTGACCGTAATGGAAGCAGGATGCCTGCTTACCACAGGCTCGACCTGGGGGCAACCAAACAATTCAAGCCCAAAGGCAAGCATGAGTCCAGCCTTGTTTTTTCTCTTTATAATGCTTACAGCCGCGATAATGCATATTCAATAACTTTCAGGCAAAATGAGGTGACAAAACGAATTGAAGCCGTTCAGACTACCCTTTTTAAACTGGTTCCTTCGATAACTTATAACTTCAAATTTTGAGTCCACTCCGAAATATAAGAATTATTGGTTTCAATGGTCTATACCACTCTCTTTTTACTTGTCTTTATGTCTTAAAATGAACATGTTATGAAATTATTAAGGTACCTTAATATAATAATGGCTATGTTAATATTCGTATTGATGTTTTCGGGATTAATTTCATGCCAAAAGGTGATCACCCTTGATCTGAACAGCCCTTCACCACAACTAGTGATCGAGGGAAACATATCAAACCAGCCAGGTCCATACTTCGTAAAACTGTCCAAAACAGTCAACTTCGATAATGTGGCTGATATCCCTTCAGTTACAGGAGCATATGTAGAGATATCCGATTCAATGGGGAACAGCGAAATACTAACTGAAGTAGGGAGTGGCTATTATTGTACTACTGGTTTAAAGGGGATTCCAGGCAACAGGTATATGCTTACTGTTAAAACAGGTGACCAGATTTATGAAGCCTATTCATTTATGCCATATCCTGTTGACAAACTTGATCTTACAATTAAGCGTGAAGCGAATAACCGTCCTTCCATTGGAGGTAGCGGCAACAATCAGACAATCAGGTACCAGGTAAATTATGAAATTAGCGACCCTGTCCTTTTTAAGAACTATTATCGCTTTGTTGTTCATCATAAGAGGAGGGAATTGAGTTCACGCAGGGTTTTTAATGACCAGTATCACAACGGAAAAATAATAGCCGATGAATTCGGTTTGAATGATTCTATCGATTTCAAACCAGGAGATACGGTAAATGTTGAGCTTAGAAATATAGATAAGGGAACTTTTGATTTTTTCCGAACTCTGAGGGATGGAGCTTCAGGTCTGAGTTTCTTATCTGCCTCTCCTTCGAATCCTCTTTCAGATATCTCTAATAATGCTCTCGGATATTTTAGCGCTTACTCTGTAAATAACGGTATTGTAATTATTCCAAAATGATGCTGTATTATATT
>CAIPJU010000941.1 GCA_903865465.1 uncultured Bacteroidota bacterium | reverse complement strand
GCCTCATTTTCTGCCGAAGAGGCCTTAAAGAGAGACCTGAGCATCTATCATCTGATTATTCTCGATGTGATGATGGGAAAGATATCCGGATTTGGTCTGGCACAACGAATTAGAAAAGAGTTGCAACTTGATGTTCCGATCATTTTCCTTACGGCCAGGGATGCTGAAAATGATATGCTCACCGGATTTAACCTGGGGGCTGATGACTACATTATAAAACCGTTTTCAATCAAAGAGTTACAAGCCCGCGTAAAAGCTGTTCTCAAAAGAACAAAAGTCACTCCTGATGAAGTCGTCTCTACCGTATTGAATATGGGCATGTTATCCTTAGATATCGAGTCAAAAAGACTTATTCTGGGCGATAAGAAAATTGACCTTACCCGAAAAGAATTTGAGATAATCTCGTTACTTGCCAAGTCACCAGGCAGAATTTTCTCCCGCGAAGAAATTCTCCGCCGAATATGGGAAAGCGATGTGATCGTTACCGATAGGACCGTCGATGTCAATATGACCAGGATCCGCAGAAAAATGGAAGAATACGGGAGCTACATCCGTAATAAACCCGGATTTGGCTATTATTTTGAAACCTAAAATTAAATCTTCCCTTGTTATGTTTTTCGATAAAAAAACCATCAGGTGGAAATTATT
Organism: uncultured Bacteroidota bacterium; assembly: GCA_903865465.1. Classification (GTDB taxonomy): domain Bacteria; phylum Bacteroidota; class Bacteroidia; order Bacteroidales; family VadinHA17; genus LD21. The sequence continues at coordinate 1,056 of CAIPJU010000941.1, read as the reverse complement.
TTTCTACTACCTGCTTTTATTTGGAGTTTTCACTTTATCCATAATTCTGTACCAAAATCAACGGGAACATCACTACCGGCTTGGAGAAATTGAAACAAATCTGAATGAATATACAGACCTGACCTACCGCTTTATCGAACATAATTCGATATTTAATGAGAAGACGTTTTCGAAACTTGACAGCCTTAAGATTCTAATCCCTTCCGATAAAGTCAGAATTACTCTGATTAGCCAGGACGGTGTTGTACTTTACGACAACACAATTTCAGACTGCAGCCGGATGGAAAATCATAAGGAACGGACAGAAGTGCGCAAAGCTCTGGATGAAGGTCATGGTGAAAATATCAGGCATTCCAAAACAACGGACATTGATTATATTTATTATGCCAAATCCTATCCGAAGTACATCATCAGAACTGCTTTTATTTACAACACCCAGATTAAGGATTTTCTCAAAGTCGATACGGCATTTATTTCCTTCCTGATATTTTTATTTATAGCATTTGGTTTTTTGCTCAGGTACATTGCCAATCATATTTCCGATTCGATAACCAAACTCAGAGATTTTGCCGTAAAAATCCGACGTAATGAAGCTACTAATATCAATGAAGAAACCAGGTTCCCGAATGACGAATTGGGATTTATCAGCAGTGAAATTATCAAGTTATACAAGCAGTTACGCAAAACAAAAACTGAACTTGTTCTTGAGAAAGAAAAATTAATCAGTCATTTATTTGTGCTAAATGAGGGGATCGGATTTTTTTCGGCCGATAAACAGGTAATTCTGAAAAACAGTCATTTTGTTTTTTACATCAACATTATTTCAGAAGAGACAACCATAGCTATGGAGCACATCTTCCTGGCCGAAGAATTTCAGCAGATTAACAAGTTCATTGATCAAACAATAAATGACAATAATACGTACCAGCTGAACGAACTGCCACGCATTGAATATTCCATTCAAAAAGATAAGTATCACTTTAATATTCAATGCATTATATTTCCGGATAAAAGCTTTGAAATACTTATTTCCGACCAGACTCAGCTGATGCGCAG
>CAIPJU010000940.1 GCA_903865465.1 uncultured Bacteroidota bacterium | reverse complement strand
CTGCCAAAAATTCACCGATAATTAATAGTGTTGCCATGATTGAAAATTTTTAAATCTTTCAGGAATTAGCCAGAGAAAATTGCTGATGACCTGTTCCTGTTTATTCACACCAAACTTAGCTCGGGTTTTATAAGTATTTTGTCAATATCTGACGGAGGATATAAAGTTTTTACAAAGAAACGGAACCTGGGTAATGAGGCACTTATGATTTCTTAGAGAAAAACAGTATATTTGTTTGAGTAAAGAGAATATTCATTAAAGTGCTGATTACTTTTACCTTATAAAAAAAGTCAATGATGTATAACAGCAGAATATTATGGATATCATTTATCTTTAGCTTTTGATCCCTTTATGGTTTATAAATATCCGCTATTAAATCGGCCCGATTATGCCTCTATTCACAAGGACAACAAAGAATCTGATTATCAGGATTGACGAGTTTTTTGACAACATCGATCTCGGACTTCTTGTCTTCAGGGAAGCAGTAAAATCTTATGTCGAAAAAGATAATGAGTCGTTTCAGAGACACCTGCTTAAAGTTGATATTCTCGAAAATAGTGCCGATAAGCTTCAGCGCACTATTGAGAATGAGATGATAATGCATTCCATTCTTCCCCAGCAGAGGGCAGAAGTGAGCCAGCTGATTGATGAACTGGATGAAATTATCGATGCCGTAAAAGGAACACTTCACGAGCTGGATATCGAAATGCCTGAGATTCCTCCTTCACTGAATAAAAACTTTATCAGCATTACAGAATCATCGGTTAGCGCTGCTGAAGGACTGATTCCTGCTGCCAGGGCTTTCTTTACAACTCCATACACGGTCAGGGAAAAACTATTAAAAGTCTATTATTTTGAAAGCGAGACAGATAAAATTGCATTCAGTACAAAAAAGATTATATTTCAGGAGATGAAAGATCTGGACTTAGCCCGGAAAGCTCATCTCAGATACTTCATACAACATATTGAAAGCATATCCGACCTTGCACAAAAAGCAGCTGATCTCTTATCTGCCATGGCAATAAAAACTATTCTTTAAATCCATGAAATGATAATCTTTTTTCTGACAAGCGGATTATTTCTTGGCTGGTCCCTGGGAGCTAACGATGCATCACACATCTTTGGTTCGGCTGTTGGGTCAAGGATGGTAACTTTCAAAAAAGCAGCTGCCATTGCATCTCTCTTTTTTATCCTGGGGGCAGTGATCCAGGGATCGGGGACATCACAGACACTTGAGAAACTTGGAGCAGTAAATGCTGTGGGAGGATCATTCACGGTGGCACTGGCTGCAGCAGTTACCATTTATATGATGACAAAATTTGCGCTTCCCATTTCAACTACACAGGCAATAGTCGGAGCCATTATCGGATGGAACCTTTTCACAGGGAATCCTACCGATAGCAGTACTCTTTCCAGAATAGTTATTTCTTGGCTCGCAGGTCCGTTCATAGGTGCTGTTTTTGCCGTACTTCTTTATATGATTGTCAGAAAATTCAAGAAAGCGGCCGGGATTCATATTATTAAATTTGAATCGTATATTAAGACAGGTTTGAT
>CAIPJU010000939.1 GCA_903865465.1 uncultured Bacteroidota bacterium | reverse complement strand
GTCTCCTTCATCCTTGAGAAAAATGTTCCCTCAACATCAAAGATCAGGTATCGCCATTTGAATTCAACTCTTCAGGAAACAGATTTTCAGGGACTTACCTGGACGTGGCAGCCACCTTCTGATGATTTCCAGGGTTATATGGTTGATATTTACAATATTGAAAGTGGCAAAGAGACAATTTATTGTACCATAGGAGTCGACGTTTCGTCGGACTGGAAGAAATTTCCCCGTTATGGCTTCCTCTCCAAATTCGGACAATTAAGTATTTCACATATCGACAGTGTCATTGGAAACCTTTCACGTTTCCATATCAATGGCCTTCAGTTTTATGACTGGTCGGAGAAACATCATAAACCATTGGCAGGGAGTGTTGAAAATCCTTCCCCCGACTGGCTGGATATTGCAAAGAGACCGACTTATTTGTCTACTGTAAAAGGGTATATTGAAAAAGCTCATGATAAGGGGATGAAGGCTATGTCGTACAATCTCTGCTATGGTGCCCTTAACGATGCTCTTGCCGACGGTGTTAAGCCTGAATGGTATCTTTATGATGATGCAAATCATATCAACAGAACTGTTTTTGATATAGGAAATTTCCTGAAAAGTCCGATTTACCTTTTGGATCCTTCAAATACCGCATGGCAGAATTTTCTTGCCGGACGAAATAACGACGTCTATTCTGTTCTTGATTTTGATGGTTATCATATCGACCAGCTCGGTGACTGGGGCACCAGGTACACTTATGACGGGAACCCTCTCTATCTGGGTGGGACATTCGGATCGTTCATCAGCGCAATGAAGACTGCTGCGCCCGATAAACGGCTGGTATTTAATGCAGTGAACCAGTACGGACAGCAAGCTTCCATAGGTGGTTCCGGTGTTGATTTCCTTTATACAGAAGTTTGGAGTCCCAACGATAGCTATTCCTCACTTGCCGATATCATAAAAGATAACAACTCCTTCAGCGGTAATACAAAAAGCACTGAGCTGGCTGCCTATATGAACTATAACCTGGCTGATAATACAGGATACTTCAATGCCGCTTCGGTTCTTTTTACCGATGCTGTAATATTCTCTTTTGGCGGGGCGCACCTTGAACTTGGCGAACACATGCTTGGGAAGGAGTATTTTCCAAATTCAAATCTTGCGATGACTTTGGATCTGAAAAAATCACTTACTTCATATTATGATTTCTTTGTTGCCTACCAGAATCTTTTGAGGGATGGCGGAAGCTTCACAAATCCGGTTATAACCTCATCTGCTGGCAGCTATATCTCGCTTAACTCATGGCCGCCTCAGGTAGGATCTGTTTCATTGTTTGGAAAAACAGTAGGAGAGAGGCAGATACTCCATTTTATAAATTTCAGGGATAATACCATCGACTGGCGCGACCCATCTGGTTCAAAGAGAGTTCCATCAGATATTCAAAACCTTAAGTTAGACTTAACCACAAGCCTGACTGTAAATAGAATTTGGTTTGCTTCACCGGATATTAACAATGGAAATTGCTTTGAGCTTCAATTTCAGAAGAATGGTAATGTAATATCTTTTGCACTGCCTTCGCTGAAGTACTGGGACATGGTAGTTATTGAATGATTTCGATGATAAACAGAAAAGCAAAGCCGTTGTATCCGGCATGCTTATTGATTAACTTTACCTGATTAACTTTAGATTCGGCAAAACCATCAAATAGAGCTATAAGATGTCAGTTTTTGACAAATTATTTAACGATTCATCCCCCCGGACAAAGGCAATATCGGACTTTGAGAATGAGGAGGGTGATACAGTTGGGCATGAGTCAGTACCGGAAGAGAATAAACCTGTGGATTTTCTTTCGAACATTGAGGCTCTTGCCCAAAAACATGCTGCTAATCAGACTGACTCAACAGGGCAGGGAATTATCGACCTTTCTACCGTAAGTATAAACGATTATCCGGTTACTGAAACAAATGATCAGATAATCAGAAAAATAGATGAGTTAAACTCAATTATCAAATCTATAGAGACACTTCCTTCAGTAAGGCCAAAAGCAGAGTTATCCCAGAAATATAAAATTGATTATGGGAAAGAGCTTAATGACTCACAACTGGAAGCTGTTACAACAATTAATGGGCCTGTTCTGGTTATTGCAGGCGCGGGAAGCGGTAAGACAAGGGTTATAGTTCACCGTGTTGCCTTCATGCTCGAAAACGGGATAAGTTCAGGTGATATCCTGCTGCTTACATTTACAAGAAAAGCTGCAACTGAGATGCTTGGAAGGGTTCAGGAACTTCTCAGGGACAACTCTTCAAAGAAAGTCTTCGGTGGTACCTTCCACTCTTTCTCAAATTATGTTCTGAGAAAATATTCTGCCCTTCTGGAAATTCCTCCGAACTTCACCATTATCGATTCGGAGGATTCGGCTGATACTATCGACCTTATCAGATCGGAACTTAAGGTTGAAAAGAAAGAAAAAGCATTCCCGCGCAAAAATAGGCTCCAGGAGATAATCTCTTCTGCCCGAAACCGCAACCTGACTATCAGGGATGTCATCAGGGATGAATTTACAGGACTTACAGGTTTTATAGAAGCTATTGAGCTCATCAGCCAGGGATATGCAAAGTATAAAAAGATATGCAGGATCTTCGACTATGACGACCTGATGGATGTACTGCGCGATTCACTGCGCGACAACAACTCATTCAGGATGAGGCTGCAGGATGAATTCAGATATATTATGGTTGATGAGTATCAGGATACTAATGTTGTACAGAAGGAGATTGTGGAAATGCTCTCCGAAAAGTCGAAGAATATCCTGGTTGTTGGTGATGATTCTCAGAGCATTTATTCTTTCCGTGGCGCCAACTATGAAAATATCCTGCGGTTTCCTCAGAAGTATCCGGGTTGCAGGGTGATTAAGATTGAAGAGAACTACAGGAGCAACCAGAAAATTCTTGATTTTACAAATGAGATAATAAGCAATGCTTTAATAGGTTATAAAAAGAAACTCTTCTCCAGAATCTCATATAACAGTCTGCCTTTTGTAAGAAAGTTCTATGATCAGCAGCTTGAAGCGGAGTTTATTGCCGATACAATAATGGATTACAGGGAAAAGGGAATTGCCCTGAATCAGGTGGCAATACTGGTTAGGGCTTTCTGGCACGCCAGGTATATAGAAGCTGAACTGAATAAGAGGAATATACCCTATGTTGCTGTAGGCGGAATCGCCTTTAATGAAAGGAAACATGTCAAAGACGTTATTTCATACCTTAGAATCATCCAGAATCCGTACGATGCAGTCGCATGGCACCGTGTTCTGAAATATATATCCGGGGTTGGTGCTGTAACAGCTGGTAAGATTATCCAGAGGATCATTTCCGATAATGGGATAGAGGTAGCTTCATTTGCTAAATCAAAATATGCCAGCGACCTTCTGAGGTTGATGGATATGTTAAACAGCGCAAACGGAAATGAAATATCCCTCTCAGGTAAGATCCAGATTGTAAGAGAGTATTATGCACCCATTCTTCAGGCGACAGAATATGACTACCAGGTAAGGCTGCTTGATATCAATGTTCTTGTTGACCTTGCATCGAGGTATGATTCTCTCGATAAATTCCTTACAGATTTTGCTTTGGATCCTCCTTCTAAGAAATTCGGAAACCGGACTATGCCACTGATCGATGAATCGGAGGATAAACCTCTTACTATCTCGACTATCCATTCTGCGAAGGGGCTGGAATGGTACAGTGTAATAATTCCTCATGCACTTGATGGACTAATTCCTTCCGTCAGGTCCCTGAATAACCTTGAGGAAATAGAGGAGGAAAGGAGGCTGTTTTATGTTGCCTGCAGCAGAGCCAGGCAGGATTTGCTGATCACTATGCCATCTTTTGTCTCAACATACAATGCATTTTTATCCTACCCAAGCAGGTTCCTTGTTGAGATCAACAAGGACAAATTCAACTACAGGTAAAATTAAAGATATGTTCCGGAAAACTGTCATCTTTATTTTAACCATGATAATATTCAGTATCACTGTTTCTGCCCAGCAGGTAACTTATTTCGATGGAAAAATAATTAATACTTTTACCGGCAAACCTGTTCCTTTTTCAACTGTACGTCTAAAAACAAACCAGCTGGGAGTATATGCCAATGCTGATGGGGATTTCAAAATCGCAAATAATCCGGAGTTTCTGACCGACAGTATTATAATCACCTGTATCGGTTATAGACGCAAATCGGTGGCAGTTAGCGAGCTCACTGACCAGAAAGTGAACAGTATCTCTCTTTCACCTTCAATTTACGGATTGGGCGAGGTTACCGTTTTTGCTACTAGGAAAAAACTTAGTTCGGTTCCAATTATTGTAAGGGCCATCCGGAACATAAAAAGAAACTATCCGGTCAAGCCATTCAGTTACATTGCCTATTACAGGGATTTCCAGAAAGAGAATAAGCAATATTTCAATATGAATGAAGGGATTGTCCAGGCTCTCGATAACGGATTCACTACGGAATCAATTTATAATAATTACCGTTTGCTCGATTTCAGGAAGAACACTGATTTTGAGACAATGGATATTTCTCCATATTATGAACAGGGAGCAAATGTTGACCCCGCGAGTCCCGATAAAGTAATTCCCGACGCCAGGCTGGGTGATCAGTTCGGGAATGAGCTGTTTGTTCTTATGGTCCATGATGCCATCCGCAATTATAGCGTAAGGTCCTTCTCATTCATTGAAATGTTCAGCAGGAATTTTGTTTCGAATCATGAATTTTCTGAGCCTGTCACAGTTTATAACAATAATATGGGCTTATTGAAAATTGACTTTAAGGGAAGAAAAAGAATTACAGGTGACTCACTGATGGTTAAGGGATCAATCTATATCCAGCCCGGAAACTATGCCATACATAAACTGGAATATGCCTGCTATTACCTTAACAGGGGAAGGATGAATGATGAGATGTTCAGTATAGATACCGAATATGGTTATTCCGATTCAGTCGATTCGCTTATGTGCCTGAAATATATCTCCTTTAATAATACATTTGACATTATTGACAGATATGACAATTCATATTTCAGGATACTTAAATCTTACTGGGATACTCAAACCTTTTCGAAACCAACTCTGGTACTCGAGCTTAATCATGATGCCGACCC
>CAIPJU010000938.1 GCA_903865465.1 uncultured Bacteroidota bacterium | reverse complement strand
TTTACCGGGAAAAAGAGTGAAACTGAAATTCAGAAGTATTCTCAGTTAAATTCTAATTTGAACCTTGCAAATCTTTTGAATGCAATTAGTAAAACTCTTTCCGTTTAGTTTAGGTGTGTGATTTTATTATATCTCCTGTTTGAAATACTATTTAAATCAGATTTTATTAATTAATTTTATTCCCGATAATTTTTGCATGGTTTATCAATTAAACCTTAAAAGAAAAACATTAATATTTAGTAATATGAAACCCGTAAGTTCCTTCATAAGCGGTTTATTGACAGGAGTTGCCATTGGTGGAGTGATTGCTTTGCTGTTTGCACCTAAAAGCGGAAAAGAGACCCGCGATGATCTGAAACAAAAGCTAACAGATCTGGAAAAGGAATTTGAAACGCTGAAGGGGAGTGCAGCTCAGAAGGCCGATCATGTAAAGAAGAATTTGTCAGAAAGGCTGGCAGCCCTTCAAAAAGAAATTGAATCTCTCTCTAAATCTGTTTAACTGAACAGAAGGATGTTGGAAGATATCGACAATATGAAGAAAGATATTCAGGATTACCTGGAAATCAAGTTTGATCTGATTCGTCTGCAAATTGCAGAGAGCCTCTCAAGGATATTGAGCAGTGTTATCAACATGGTTATCCTTTGCTTCCTGCTTGCTCTTATTCTTTTCTTCCTTTCATTTTCTGCCGCTTATTACTTCTCTTCGCTTCTCCATTCAAATGAACTGGGTTTCCTCTGTGTTACCGGATTCTATGGATTAATCCTTCTTTTTTTTATAATTTTCAGGAAGAGAATTATCGAACGGCCTGTTATAAAAGCCATGGTTAAACTTATTTTCTCAAAAATAAGTAGTGATGAAGAGAATTAGTAATCATAAATATTCCCATTTAAAATCCTTTGATGATTTCAAATCTGAAAGAGAGAAACTTGCCTTCAGAAATAAGCTTAATGAAGTAAAGATAGAGCTTTCTTATTCAAGGCTTAAAAGCATGTTCTCTGTTTCCAACAGCTTATTCTCACTTCTTAAAGAAGCCGTTCTGCCGCGTTTTTCAGGGCTATTGGATTTTCTCCTTAAGAAAACTAAGGTAAAAACTGATTCTGATACCGATAACAAAGGGGAGTACCAGATCTGATCCCGGATTCTTTCGTTTATATCAAATCAATATGTGCGACGAATGTGCGAATTCATCAGATTCTTTGTGTTGTAATGGAGAGCGAAACCCAGACAACCCATAGTAAAAGGTTCGCAGCCAATGCAATAAGAGGAAACCAAAAGGCCGCAATTGTTGAGGCTGAATATATTATAAACCCAAATTGAACTGTCCTTTTTATTGAATTAATGAGTGCCTCATTTGAGTCTGAATTAAACAGTTTTTTGGGTTTGTTGAGAGTATGGAGTAATAGATTCCAGCCAAGGGAATTTACCACACCTCCGAAACAGTAAAAGACAATCGCCGGTTTTGCATATTCAGTTGAGATGAATTCTGCAAGAAGAGCTGTTGGAAAAGGCATAAATGTGATAGTAAGAAGAAAAAAGCCGTTGGCATAGAGAAAAGGACGCGATGACTTGTCGAGTACATTAAAGAGGTAATGATGATTTACCCAGGTAACAAGTAATATTCCGAAACTTAAAATGAAAGCGAAGTACGAAGGCCAAAGGTTTACGAGGCTCTTCCAGAGATCATCCACGGTGTGAACAGTACTGACCGGAGGTACCTTAAGCTGAAGTACCAGCAGAGTGATAGCTATGGCGAAGACACCATCGCTGAATGCCTCAATTCTTGCATTTTCTTTCATACAGAGTTCCAATCCAGTTGTTATAACATAACAAATTATAATACTGATTAGTTTCATTTCTCATCATATTCTGTATCATCAGTCAGACATACAGATATTTATGTATTGTTGCCGGGAATGATTTTTACACTTTTACTGAAAAAATCATTAATGTTGTGAGGTGAACGGCCAAAATAGCCTGCGATTTGTGATTAAAATGTTAATTTGAATTACAAAATAAGTAACTAATCAGTTTCTATAAAATTAGGTGTTATTAACAATTTTTCTTTCGAAATCAACATTATTTCTTCTTGTTTTGAGAGGTTTTGTAAAAAAGAGCACTTGTTAACAAAATATGTT
>CAIPJU010000937.1 GCA_903865465.1 uncultured Bacteroidota bacterium | reverse complement strand
CTTGCACTGTATTGATGCTGATTCCGCGCACCTGGTCGAAACTAAATCCCGAAAAACCGCCATTGGGCTATTATTTCTATGCACCAACAATCGCGGCTGTTTATACAGGGCTGGAATCGCTGATCAACAAAACACCTTCTGTCCCTGAAAATGTGGAAGCCATCAAAAACATTGAATACAAAAATATCAATGGCCAATCATTACAGATGGATTTTTACATTCCAAAAGGATTGACGAAACCTGCACCACTACTGGTCTTTATCCATGGCGGAGGCTGGCGGGGAGGCGATCGGGCGGATTATCTCGTTTACCTCACCCACTTTGCCAAACTCGGCTTTGTGACAGTTACTGTTTCATACAGGTTCCTTAAAGTGGCTCCCTATCCTGCCTGTGTGGAGGACATCATTGATGCCAGGGACTTCCTCTATCAAAATGGCGATAAGTATAACTACGATCCTGACAGGATCTGCCTGATCGGAGGGTCAGCAGGCTCACACCTGGCCATGCTGGCCGCCTACGGATGGAAAAAGAAAGGCACTGGAGCCGATTCAATTCCTGCTGTAGCAAGCAAACATAAAATCAAGGCAGTGGTAGAAATCTACGGACCTGTCGATTTCACGACAGAATATGCGCGCGTCCATCCCACCATCACGGGTTTTATGGTCAAATTATACAAAGAAGCGCCACAATTATATGTAGAAGCCTCCCCCATCACCTACGTGACCAAAGATACTCCTCCCACCCTCATCCTCCACGGTACCCGCGACATGCTGGTTCCGATTGTCCAGGCTGAGATGCTGAAGCACAAGATGGATAGTCTGGGCGTTCCAAATGTATATTGTCCCGTACCCGGATGGCCCCACACCATGGATATCGTTCAGCGGGTGAACAATTATACCAAAGCCACCATGCGTGACTTCTTCGAGAAGTATGTGAAATAACATTCGACAATTCGACGACGTGACAATGTGAGACCGGTTCATGAGCAAGGTGATCCCTGACGATGGATCTATGCCTGTCTAACCTGAATATCAATGACATGGCATTGGAATATGACTAAACAATAATGGTTTTTAATCATTGTACTTCAACTTGCAGGATGTCTTGCCACACTTCTTAACAATCCTTAACTGAAAATGAACAAATATTGGCATATTTATTGCGACCCTTCGGTAAAATAATGCTCATTTTCAGTGTTCAAATAAGAAAACAATATTTAGATAAAAAATCCAAAATTCCATCAGAACAATCTATCACAACATTAGAAGAAGACAATTGAAACATTTGTGAAGTTCGGAATTGTCAAAATTTAATACGTATAAAAATGATTAAAATTCTGCTTTTCATCTGTTTTACTATTCCTTCCTTTGCATTTGCCACCAAAAAAGATAAAATCATCTTTGCCGTGAACAGGATCGGTTACGGAGTTTCATCCTCCGAACAGATAAGAATAAAGAAAATCGGGTTAAAGAATTGGATTGAAGAACAAGTTATTGGAACAACACTTGAACCTCAATGGCTAAGAGCGTGGATTGGGGAACTGGAAATAACAAAAATATCACTTGCAACACTTTTAAAAGAATACAAACAAAATCCGTCAAATTCTGAGGAAAAAAGAAAAATCATCCAAGCCCATGATGAAAAACTAATTTATGAAACTTTTATCAGAGATGCGGCAAGATCCATTTATTCGCCCAATCAGCTTCGGGAAAGGATGACCTGGTTCTGGTTCAATCATTTTAACGTTTACTCCCAAAAAGGAGATGTAAAAAAATTTCTGTCAGCTTACGAGGAAGAAACAATGCATAAAAATGCGCTGGGCAATTTCAGGGATATCCTCAAAGAATCATTGAAAAGTCCTGCAATGTCTTACTATTTGGACAATTTCCAGAATACTGATCCTAATTCCATCGCAAACGGCAAAGCTTTTAAGGATAAAATAAAGGGAATCAATGAGAACTATGCTCGTGAAATAATGGAACTTCACACACTTGGACAAGGGACAGGTTACACGCAAAAGGATGTGGAAGAGTTAGCCAGGGTATTGACCGGATTTTCCTATAGAAAAGACACAACTGCGGTTAAAATGCAGTTGAAATTTCAAAAAGATGCCGTTGAGGACGGATTTTTCTTTTTTGATCCACGTCGTCACGACTTTGGGGATAAGATATTTTTGGGTCACAAAATTGCAGGTTCCGGTTATCAGGAGATAGAACAAGTACTGGACATCCTGGTTTCCGATAAAAATACTGCCAGAACAATCTCCCATAAACTTGCGGTATTTTTTGTCAGCGACCACCCATCCGAAAAATTGATCGGTCAGATGAGCAATACCTTTTTAAAGACACATGGCAATATTTCTGACGTATTGAGGATTATTTTTCAATCGAGGGAATTCTGGAGGCAGTCAGGAAAAAACAATAAATTAAAATTGCCCCACGAATATATCTATTCAATCATCCGGCTTGGTTATGATCAACAACAAATAACAAATTTCGCCCCTTTATGGAACCAAATGGTTAACATGGGTGAACAACCCTATGGTCATTTAACACCGGATGGATATGGGATAAAGAATGAAGACTGGGCAAGTGCAGACCAAATGGAAAAGCGTATAGTCTTTGCCACCTCCTTTAACAATAAAAATACGAATCTTTTCAATAAGGACGATATACGTCAAAAATTTAATGAGCAAATAGGGGTCTCTGAGGATCTGGGCGCAAACAAAACATTTAAAGTCAATACCATAAGTTTCTCCGGAATGTATAATATCATGGAACCTGTCTTGTCGAAAAATACAAAAATGGTTTTAGAGGAAGCTCCTCCGCGGGAAAAGGTTGGCTATTTGTTATCTGCACCTGAAATGGTTAATAAATAAAATAGAGCTATGGACCGTCGAAATTTCATGAAATTGATTGCCTCTACCGCAATATATGAAACTATGCAAACCATGCCGGTTATCAGTAGCAAGGCATTTGCTATGCCTGGGAACATGAACCACCAAAAATTGCTTGTTATATTTCTTCGTGGCGCATATGATGGATTAAATCTTTTAGTACCCTTTAAAGAAACATTCTATTATCAGGTGCGCCCCAATATCGGATTAAAAATAGAGAGCGACCAATCGAAATCGCTCATTCCAATTTCAGGTGAATTTGCCCTTCATCCGGCATTAAAGGAAAATATTTTGCCTTTATTCTTAGACAACCAGGTGAGTTTTATTCATGCTGCAGGAAGCCCAGATAATTCAAGAAGCCACTTTCATGCCCAGGATGTTATGGAATATGGAATTTTTGATGACAGCAATGTTCACAGTAACGGATTTCTATATCGTCTTTATGATGTTTTAAAAGTTAATAGGGCGGTTTCCGCAACAAGTTATACCAATAATCTTCCTTTGATTATGAAGGGTTACAAAGTATTGCCCAATGTATCATTAAAAGGAAACATGAAATTTAACTTGTCTGATGCACAGGTTTCATTGTATGACCGCATGTATCAGGGAAACAATTTATCCTCTCAGGTCACGGAGGGGTTTGACATTCACAAAAACGCAGCCAGGTACGAAAAGGAGATGACCAAATCCGGGAGAGGTGCCAATACCTCAAAAGGGTTTTCAGAGGAGACGGTCCGTGTAGCCAGGTTTATGAGAAATTCGGAGGGAATGGCCATAGGTTTTGTCGATGTCGGCGGTTGGGATACTCATGTAGGTGAAGGTTCCTATAGCGGGGCATTGGCAAACAATTTAAGACAACTGTCTGAAGGTCTTGTCGCTTATAGAAATGCGATGAATTCAGATTGGGAAAATACAACTGTTGTAGTGATGTCTGAGTTCGGGAGAACGGTTAGAGAGAATGGCAACCAAGGTACCGACCACGGTCACGGGAATGTTGTATGGGTATTGGGAGGTCACATCAAAGGTGGGAAGATATTGGGAGAATGGGAAGAATTAAATGAGAAAACCCTGCATGAAGATCGGGATTTACCAGTGTTAAATGATTACAGAAACATTTTTGCATCTATATTTACCAATTATTGGGACATGAATAAAACCGATATTCAAAAGATATTTCCAGGTCTTACTTTCACCAAGTTTGACATTTGAATCAATTTTCCCAACATATTTTATTCTTAAATCGCTTTTGATAATTTCTTTTCCCTGATTTCAGATATTATTTGATTTTATCATCAAAAGGCATAAATTTGACGTGAAAGCGAGTAAAGACTTTATCTTTAGCGCAAATACCTGAATGAGTACCTATTAAGCAACATGATCCATAAACGCTATTTCGGTTTAGTCATTTTTTTATTCCTTGGTTTCAGTGCCATTGCTCAAAATAGAGCAATCATCGACAGTCTCATTCTCCTGCTTCACAATACATCTTCTGATTCAGTAAAGGCGGAACTATACAATGAGTTGTGCTGGAATTATCGCGTTGATTCCCCCCGATTAGGATATGATTACGGAGTCAAAGCATTAAATATATACGAGAGTCAAAAAAATATCCTGAAACAATGCAATATATTAAATAAACTTGGAATCAATCAGCGAAATACAGGAGAGTATTCTGCTGCCCTTGACAATTTCTTTAAAATACTTTCCATCGCAGAAGAGCCGTTGTGTGCACTGGAAATTGCATATGCGAATAATAACATCGCGGATATTTATTCCCGACTGGAAAAATATGATAAGGCCCTTGAATTTTCCAATAAAGCGTTGAAAATTTTTCAGTCTGTTGACAACAAAACCGGTATTGCCTATAATTATAATCTGAGTGGAACCATCTTTCAAAATAAGTTTGACTGGAATAAAGCGTTAATGTTTTTCAATATGAGTCTTGACCTGAGATTGAAAATGAAAGATATATCTGGCGCGGCTTCATCCTTAATCAATATTGGAGACTGTTATAGGGAACTGAATATGCCTGACAGTGCACTTACCTATTATCATAAGG
>CAIPJU010000936.1 GCA_903865465.1 uncultured Bacteroidota bacterium | reverse complement strand
AGGAAAATAGCGATAGCTTCAGATCATGCCGGATTTTACCTTAAGGAAAAAATTGTAAAATATCTTATTAAGGAACAGCATGAAGTTAAGGATTTTGGCTGTTCATCAGAAGAGACAGTCGACTATACGGATTTTGCTCATCCGATGGCTTATGCAGTATCGGCAGGGGAGTATGAGTTAGGAGTTTCAATTTGCGGAACAGGGAATGGAATGAATATTACAGTGAACAAACATCCGGGAGTCAGAAGCGCGCTTTGCTGGAATGAGGAAGTTTCCCGTCTTTCGAGAGCTCATAATGATGCTAATGTTTGTGCAATGCCGGGATGGTACTTATCAGAATCAGAAGCATATCTTATTATTGATAAATTTCTTGCTACTCCTTTTGAAGGAGGACGTCATCAGAAAAGAATAGACAAAATTCCATTAAAAATTTATTGATATGCTTTCAAATTCATGCAGATATGGAATAAGGGCGGTGATATACCTGGCAGGTCACCCTGAGAATGGCGGGAAGATAGGTATAAAAAAGATCAGCAATGATCTTGACCTTCCAACTCCGTTTCTTGCTAAGATACTTCAGCAGCTTGCGAAGCAAAAAATACTTAATTCATCAAAAGGACCTCATGGCGGATTTTCACTTCTGAAGGATCCAAGGAAAATAACTTTGCTCGATATTGTAAATTCTATCGACGGGCAGGATGTCTTTACTAATTGTATTATGCACAACGGATCGTGCGAAGGGGTAAAGGCGAATCAGAAACACTGCCCCTTGCACGATGATTACCAGAATACAAGGATAGAACTGATTAATCTCTTCAGCAATAAAACAATTTATGATCTGGTTATGCAGGCGGGACAGGATAATCGGGTTATCATTTAACTTCTGCCTTTGAAAATGGCTTAATCCATTGCCATAAAAGAATGCAGATATAAACACCAATGGCATCAAATAAAGCATCAAAAAAGCTTCCGGTACGGGTAGTGGTCAGGGTAGACTGAAGTATTTCCATAAGGATTCCGTACAATACAGGGATAAGTGAACAGAGCAGAATTCTTTTTGTTTCCAACAAAGTTTTACGGTTTTCAAATAGTATCATAAGCATGAAACCGAAATACATACAAGCGTGAACAACCTTATCAAAGAATTCAAAAGGCGACAATTTGTCGAACTTCTTGCCGTTCGTAAGGCTCAGGTACATTATAACCAAAGCAACAATTATTGTTAGAATATTCTTCTTTATCATATTAATGTTTGGTGCAAATTTAATTAATAAAGCAGTATTTTTTTATAAATTTCACATTTACATTACTGTTAAGTATGGCCGGAATTTATATTCACATTCCTTACTGTAAAAAGCTCTGTTATTATTGTGACTTTTACCATGTACTTCCTAAAGGAGATTCTTCTGCTTTTTTTGATGCTCTCATTAAAGAAGCCTCTTTGAAAAGAGATTATACGGGAGATGAAGTGATTACTACCATTTATTTCGGCGGCGGTACACCTTCTGTATGCAGAATAACTGACCTTGCTTCACTTCTGCATCATATAAACCGTTTGTACAGAGTAGATGCTGATTGCGAGACAACAATTGAACTAAACCCCGACGATGTTACTCCCGAATATCTGAATGGCTTGCGGGATATTGGAATTAACAGAGTCAGCCTTGGTATACAGTCCTGGAGGGATAAGGATCTTAAAATGCTGAACAGGCGTCATGATGCTGCAGGCGCAGCCAATGCACTGAATGAAACGATAAAAGCCGGCTTTGGAAATGTAACTATTGACCTGATTTACGGTCTTCCCGGCATGACAACAAGTGACTGGATATCAAACCTCGATATTACCTTTTCATATAATATCCAGCATCTTTCAGCTTATCATCTTACCTTCGAGCAGGGAACCGTATTCGGTAAGATGCTGGAGAAAAATTTAATTACCGAAATTGAGGAAGAGGAGAGCTCAACTCAGTTCAATACGCTAATTGAGAAAGCCGAATCTGCAGGCTTCATTCATTATGAGATCTCTAATTTCGGTAAAGATGGTTTCTTTTCAAGACATAATTCAAACTACTGGAAACAAATACCTTATATCGGAATTGGACCCTCGGCTCATTCTTTTAACCGCTATTCGCGACAATGGAATGTAAAGGATATAAACAAGTACATAACTGCGGTCAATGATGGAACAGTTTTCTTTGAGCGCGAAGAGCTTGATAAGAGGAGATGTTTCAATGAATATATGATGACCTCGCTAAGGACAATGTGGGGAGCTGACCTCGATTATATCGACAGGGAATTCGAAAAGGAGGGCTTTGATTATGTCATTAATATAGCCTTGAGGTTCAAGGAATACGGGCTGATGAAGCAGGAAAAAAATACCCTGGTGCTTACGAACCAGGGTAAAATGATCTCCGACAATATAATCTCGGAATTTATGATGCCGGTTGAAGATTGATTATCTTTTTGAAAGCATAAAGTTGGTTCGTCCGATAATGTTATCTTCAAGGTAGAGCTCAACGCTGTAATTTCCGATAACAAAATCGCCTGAATTATCGAGGAAAATACAAACTTCAATATCCTGGTTTATATAGTCAACAATACGGCTTGCAGAGTAAACTATGCTTTTGCCCTTAAACTGAAACAAGTTATTGGCAGAAGGAGTGATTACCAGCGAATCGGGACGTATTACCCTCATATATACCTCTTTCTGACCTGCTTTGGCAAGGGCGTTTTCACGAAGAGTGAAACAGATCCTAAGCTTGTCGAGCATATTGATTTTAGTGGTTTCCTTCCTTTTTTTATTCAGGGAAACGGCAACAATATCCTTCGCCTGAATTAAAGAAGCGAGATCAACTTTGGAGGAGAGCTCTTCCTTAACCTTTGATAACCGGGCATTTGTGTTTCGTTCTTCGCTTATTTGCTGGTGAACCTCACTGTTTTCAGCCGTCAGTACTTTGTTGCGGGTATTTAATGAATCGATCTGGATGATGTAACTCTTCATTATTTCACGCATAGTGGAGATCTCACTCTTATATCTTTTAATAAGCTGACTGTTTGTTGCATTGATTGAAAGCAGTTTAACAATTTTATCCTTCTCACGTGTAAGAGTTACGTTAAGGGTATCATTATTTGTACGGAGAGAATTTGACTCCTTAACCATTGTTCTTAATTCCCCTGCAAGTGAATCCTTTTCCTGGGTCAGGGTCATCTCCATATCGTGCATCCTGTTTTTCTGACTATAATACATATAGACAAGTGTAATAAGTCCTATTGCAAGTATTACTGTTGCAATTATAATGCCTACGGGTTTTTTACTGCTTTCCTGTTCCATGGAAGTAATTTTATTTTTATCCTTAATTTTAGTTATTCATAAAGCAATTCATGCGTAAAATTAATAATATCCGACTAATTTACATCATAACGTAAATTTTGAATTTGAGTATCGCGAATAATCAACTTTGTATAATAAAAATTCAAACTGAGCCTTCAGATTCCTCATCCCGGTACGCCGGGATGAGGAATGACGATTAATTTGAAAATGAGAAAATCGGATTATTAGAACAGTCAGACAGGCAACTTTCTGTCGGGTAATTTTGTTTAGGGATAATATGTAATGTTTTGAATTAATTTCAGCCACGGTTATTTTATCCTTTTATAAAACAGATAATGAAATATATAGGTGCACATGTAAGCGCTTCAGGCGGGGTGGAAAATGCTCCGGTCAATGCTAATATGATAGGAGCAAAGGCATTCGCATTCTTTACGAAGAATCAAAGGCAATGGTCATCAAATCCGCTCACAAAATCTAATATATTAACTTTCGCCAAAAACTGCGAAAGGTTTGGATATCAGTCTTTTCAGATTTTGCCGCACGACAGTTACCTGATTAATCTTGGCCATCCTGAGACTGAGCCCCTGGAGAAGTCAAGGAATTCATTTCTCGATGAGATAAAGAGATGTGAAGAACTGGGTCTTGACAGGCTTAACTTTCACCCGGGAAGCCACCTGAACCAGATCGGCATTGAAGAGTGCCTGAAAAGGATAGCCGAATCGATTAATATAGTTCTGGAAAAAACTTCAGGAGTGACAGCTGTGATAGAGAATACGGCTGGTCAGGGAACCAATCTTGGACATACCTTCGAACAGCTCGGTTTTATTATCGATCATGTTGAGGACAAATCGCGTGTGGGGGTGTGCATCGATACCTGCCATGCCTTCACGGCAGGATATGACCTAAAGTCGGAGGCCGGGATTATAAAAACTTTTGAAACATTTGAAGAACTTGTTGGCTTTCGATATCTTAAAGGGATGCATCTTAACGATTCCAAAAAAGAATTTGCGACACGTGTTGACCGTCACGATAATCTTGGGAAGGGATTTATCGGGGAAGAAGTCTTCAATTACATTATGAAAGACAAGCGTTTCGACGATATGCCGCTGATACTTGAAACACCTGATGAATCGTTTTGGGAGGAGGAGATCAGAAAGTTGTACTCACTGGAGTGAAGCCGGTAAGACTGTTATATATTTATTAATATCAGCCTTATGCAGTTGTTCCTTTGTAGCCTTATATCCAACGGAAAATAGTTCTTCTGCCTTTTCGGGGTCAAGAATTTTATAGTTCATTAAGACTTCAGGAGCAACGAGGATATCGAATTTCGATGATTTTTCGGCTATCTCCTTCGACATGCTGAGCATGAATGACCTTTCAGCAATGTTTATGAGGCCGCTGATTTTTTCCACATAGCTTACAGGGTTCACAAATGAGCCAATAAGGTTGCAGCATTTACCTTCTATCGGCAGAAGAGGCATATTATCGAGTACCCCACCATCGACATAACAGATATTATTAATGATTACAGGTTGGAAGAGGACAGGAATACTTGCTGAGGCAATTACGGGTTCAATAAGTTCACCCTCAGAGAAATAGTGGGCTTTTCCATTATTGAGATCAGTAGCAGCAACGTAGAGAGGAATTTTGAGCTCTTCAAACGTGGTAGCTCTCAGATGTGATTTCAGAATTTTCATAATACCGCTTATCTGAAGTAGTCCCTCACGCGGCATTGCGGGACGCATAAAATCGAGACGGCTGCCGGTATTCATAATATGCAGGATCTCTCTTGGTGAGTAACCATCGGCATATAAAACACCCGCGAGAGCCCCGGCGCTGGTACCGGAAATTACATCGGGGAATATTCCATATTCGTTCAGGGCCTGCAGTACACCCAGGTGAGCAAAGCCCCTGGTACCCCCGCCACTTAAAACCAATCCGGTTTTGAATCTGATCTCCTTCATTGTTTGCAGAGTTATCTTACCAGAGTCATCAAATACCCGGCAAATAATTTAATATTAAGAAAGGTAATTATAGCCATAAAAAATGAAAGGAGAAAGGTCATATAGCGACTATTCGCGTATTTCCCCATCACCTTTTTTGATGATGTGAGCCAGATTTGAATGGCAATGGTAAAGGGAAGCTGAATGCTGAGAAATACCTGCGAGAGGATCAGGCATTTAAAAAAATCACCAACAAAAAAAATCACAATCAGTGCGCCCAGAAGTGATATGAGAATACCTGTTCTCGAGTGGTTGTCTTTAATATCATAAGGCTCGCTGTACATTCCCGAAAGGATTGATCCGCCTGCCATTCCTGATGTTATTGCCGAGGCAATTCCGGCAAGGAGAAGTGCAACACCAAATATTGCGGCAGCATTTGCTCCAAGGAGAGGCTGAAGAAGCTTCTCTGCCTGTGGCAGTTCAGTTACCATGATATTGTTTTTAAAGAAAGTAGCAGCAGCAAGTATGATTATTGCGCAGTTAATTGCCCAGCCAACTACCATTGAAAAGAGAGTATCAGCGAACTCAAATTTCAACTGCTTTTTTATAATCTCCTCATCCTGAAGGTTCCATTGGCGGCTCTGAATGATTTCAGAATGAAGAAACAGGTTATGAGGCATCACTACAGCTCCAAGGACACTCATCATGACCAGCATTGAACCCTGGGGAATAGAGGGTTTTATTGTTGCAATGCCAGCAGCCATCCAGTCTACCTTAACTAAAAACATTTCGTAAAGAAACGATATCCCTATTATTGAGACGAAGCCAATTATCCACTTTTCTATTTTGCTGTATGAATTGGTCAGGAGCATAATCATCACAAAAACAGTTACTAATATTGCCCCGGCCTTGACAGGAATATCAAAAAGCATATTAAGCGCAATTGATGCACCCAGAATTTCGGCAAGCGATGTGGAAACCGAAGCAAATACTGCAAATATCAAAACCGACCTGGCTATTTTAGGATTAATGTATATGGTGGCAGCTTCCGCGAGGCAAAGGCCGGTTGCAATACCAAGGTGGGCAACATTATGTTGCAGAATAATCAGCATAACAGTCGACAGTGTAACAACCCAGAGCAGAGTATAACCATAGCCTGAACCTGTGGCAATATTGGCAGCCCAGTTTCCCGGGTCAATAAAACCAACGGTGACAAGCAGGCCGGGACCTATATATTTTAAAATATCGAGAGCCCCGAAAGCAGGAGTATGATCTTTTTTCCTGAGATCATCCAATATCTTCCGGGGATTGACTATTTTTTTAAAATCCCACATAATATTCTGAAAATGAATCTATTAAACTTCACTAAAAGCCTGTTTCCAAAACAGAACAAATATAATCAATGATAGCGACAAAATTAAGGGAGGTTAACTTCGGGAAAATGAATAAATTTGAACGCTTTTATTGATTTTGAACCTTTTTATTAAAAATTCAGTTTATGGAATTTTTACTTATTGCTTATGATGGTAATGATGCTGAAGCTCTGAACAGAAGGATGAAAGTAAGGGAAAATCACCTGGCAAATGTCGATGCTCTCAAAAAAACCGGTGAATTTCATTTGGGTGGTGCCATTCTTGATGATAATGGCAAGATGATTGGATCGATGATTGTTTATGAGTATCCAAACAGAGCAGCACTTGACCAGATGCTCAAGGAAGAACCTTATATTACAGGAGGAGTCTGGAAGACAATCGAAATCAGGCCTTTCAGACTGGCAAGACATTGATACAGATCATGAATATCAGAAAATTTACCCCCTCGGCCGATAAAAGAGTGCTTGTATTTCTGGCCGGTGCAATGTGGTGCAGCGTTGGTATAATGCTTATTCACTTTGCAATGACCTGGCTTAAACAGGCAGAAGGAACTCAAAAGTTTTTGCTTTATTCAGCCGGAATTTTTGCGGGTCTTCCCATTCACTTTTTTGGCTTTCTAAAGCTTGCTGATAAAAACCTGAGGAGGCTTCTCCCTCTCAGCCAGAAGAGATGTGTCTTCTCATTCATGACATGGAAAAGCTATATCATCGTTGTGATAATGATGACTTTGGGCATAACATTACGGCATTCTTCATTACCAAAAACATATCTGTCAGTACTCTATATGGGTATTGGAATCGGATTGTTTCTTTCAGGATTAAAATACCTGAAATTTTTTCTAAAACTGCTCCTGCCAAATAAAAATGGGGGCGAAGCTACTTCAGATATTTCATTACAGCCTTAAAAACCGGTAACCTCACCGGGTTTACATTATAATAATCGCCATTTGCATTCAGTCCGGTATTCTGTCTGTTAATCAATATAATAACTGATATTTTATTCTCCGGAACAATTGAGATGCTCGTGCCCGTAAACCCGGTATGGCCGAAAGATCCGGAAGGAGCATCCTTCATAAATGAATTTCCGGGGTCCATCATCCAACCCAGTCCGTTGCTGAATTTATCTTTTGTGAGAAAGAGCTCTAAGGTTTTTTCAGAGATGAACTGACCCGAATCTGTTTTTCCCCTCATCATAAGCATATCAACAAGCTTTTGCAGGTCATCAACTGTCGAAAACAATCCTGCAGCACCCGATATTCCTTTGCAGGCATACCATGCATTTCCGTCATTCACCTCTCCCTTAAGAGTATAGGTTCGCCAGCCATTCCATTGTGATGGATCGATCCCTTTGACCATCATTCCTAAGGAGCTATCGCTTACCATTCTTTTTTCGTAGGGATTGCCATGCGAAGTGGCAGCTATTTTGTCAAACTTTCCTGAAAGAAGAGGATTGAAGGTCGTACTGATCATATGAAGAGGGAGAAAAATATTTTTGGCCATGAATTCTTCAAGGGAAAGCCCTGAGATTGTTTCAATTATTTCGCCGAGAATTACGAAGCCCAGATCGCTGTATCGTCTCTCCTGTCCGACAGGAAACATCAGGGGCAGCTCGCCAATAAGCTTATAAGTTTGTTGCTTGTCGGAACAACTGTAATAAAGCGGGTACCATTCATAAAGACCTGCAGTATGGGTAAGCAGATGACGAATTTTAATACTTTTTTTATCAGGAGTATTGAAAGCAGCAATATACTTTCCTACGGGATCATCTACACTGAGAAGTCCACGGTCGGAGAGAAGCATTATTGAAGTCGTTGTACCAACAACCTTTGTCAGCGAGGCAATGTCGAACATATGGCCGGTGGTCATCTTCTCGGGCGGACTCAGCAGCCGATGGTTATAGTCATATTTTGCAGCATAGCCCCAGCTGTTTT
>CAIPJU010000935.1 GCA_903865465.1 uncultured Bacteroidota bacterium | reverse complement strand
TTCAGCAGGGTCTATGATAATGTTTCCTTGTGCATTTTTTGATGCAGAAACCCTTCCTTTTTTGATTGCGTTAAAAATTGCGGTGCGCGATACACCCGTCTCTCTTGCTGCTTCAGTTAGCGTTAGCATAGTAATCTATGTCATTTATTTTCATTAATGACGTTAACGGTAACTAATTTTTCACCTCATGACAAATGTAGCGTTGTTTTTTAAAAAAATATCATAATGTTTGGTATAGTTTATTATTGTTTTATATGTATTGACAATGTTTAGTAAGGTTTGATAATGTATGGCTATGTTTGATGAAACGATACCGAATTTGGGTAATTATTTGACGGTTGGCGAAGCTGCCGAGACATTAGGCGTGTCAAAGGCGACGCTACGTAACTGGGATAAGGCTGGTAAATTAAAGCCGCATAGACATCCTTTGAATGGATATCGGCTCTATTGTCGCAAAGAACTAGACGGACTTCTGAAAGAGATTGAACAAATATAATAAAAACTGGGATTAATTGATTAATGAATACAAGAGAACGAGATTTTAAAGAAATTTCCAGTGCTATTAGTTCATCAATAAGAATTTCATCGCCTGATGCGATTCTTGCGGAAGGCGATTCTTTGTCAATAATTCGGAAGTTTCCGAGTCAGAGTGTCTCTGTAATCTTAACTGATCCACCATACCACTCTACCAAGAAACATAATATTTATGGAGATAGGGCGTTTTCAGAAGATCAGCATTATCTTGAATGGATGGCTGAATACGCAATAGAGTGGAAACGTATTTTAAAACCGAATGGTTCTTTATTTTGTTTTTGTGCGTCAGAGATGTCAGCACGACTTGAAGTTCTTTTTTCTAAGGATTTTAATGTTCTTTCTCAAGTAGTATGGACAAAACCTAACGAGCCTGGTTTTGATGGTTGGAAGCAAAAAATGAAAAAAGAATCACTTCGGCAATGGTACCCACATACAGAACGAGTTATTTTTGCTGAACCAGCTTGTGAAGGAAATCTCCATCGTTCGCCTTTCGGTAATTTATTAAAAGAAATTAGAAAAAAAACAGGCATTAGTACAAATACTTTATGCGAGGCCATAGGTGCATATGGTCGTGTCAATCATGGCGGTGCAGTTTCTAACTGGGAAGCTGGCAGAAATGTGCCTAGTCGTGAACAGTATGAAAAAATGTGTGTAGTATTATTGGCTACGGGAAAAATAGAAGCCATGCCACCTTATGAAGACGCAGTTAGACCTTTTATGGTGGACTCATCTAAAGAATTCACTGATGTCTGGACGTTTCCGTCTGTTCGGCCATACAAGGGAAAACATCCCGCAGAAAAACCAACATCAATGCTTGAGCAAGCAATTGAAGCAACAAGTTTCCCTGGGGATATAATTCTTGATTGTTTTGCTGGCTCTGGAAGCACAGCTCTTGCGGCTCTTAAATTAAAAAGAAGCTCAATATCTATTGAAATAGACGTTAAATGGGTAGAAACAATTGCCGCTCGCCTTGAGCTACAAGGAGCAGAAGGACATAAAGCAAAAAAAATAACGAATGAGTGCTTAATATCTGGCGAACAAAAATCTAGGCCTGATCAAGCATCATTGTTAGCCTATACGGAATAGCCTTCATCAATATTTTTTTGTAAAACTTTTGCCATCCATTCCATTGTTTCTTTAATGCCAGAATCTTTAACTACAACATTGCAATGATGATGCCCCCAGCCAAGATTATATGGACGGTGATTAAAAGAACCGAGCTTTAGCTCTTCGATATGGAATAAATTTAATTGAGTTATTGTAAGACCGACAGCTTCCCTTCCTTCGGCTTGAGCCATGCGATTAAAAAAACCTTGAGCCGATAGCTCTTCAAGGCATAGCGGACAAATTGTTTTTTTATTTTTATTTATAATTCTAGCTTCTATTAATTCATCTAAATTCAGCAATCCTTGATCAGCACACTGTTTTATTATTTCTGTTTTGCGAATAATTACATCAGGTTTAGCCATGCCATTGCTTTCTGCTACAGCGTCAGCATCAAAACAAAGCCATACTAAAACTTCAAGCTGAATACGACATTTTGCTATATTTTCTGCGCTAGCATATTCATATACTCTAATCCCTGCTCCTTTACAGTTTGT
>CAIPJU010000934.1 GCA_903865465.1 uncultured Bacteroidota bacterium | reverse complement strand
GCGAAGTCGAAGTATGTACTTACTGACGGTTTTTAATTTTTGCCTATTGAATATCAGGCAATTGGAATTTCATCAATTATGATGCAGGTAGTAATCTTGAAATCAAATATAGGAATTTTGATGCATTAGAGTTTAAATGCTGTAAATGAAATAAAATCAAAGTGATTAATTGGAAAGCTATCCCGGAGGGATTTAGTTCAACATACGGTATAGGTCATGGCTGTCTTTTCTACTTCACCAACATTTGTATACTTAAGATAAATTGCAAATTAGCCCAGGAAATCGCCGTTTAGCCGCCACGCCCCATACCGTCAAACGCTATGCTTAAGCGTGAAGAAAGCCAAAAGTTCACTTTTGCTCAAACATTAAAGAATAATTTAATGGAACTGAATGAAGCATTTGACGAAATTTACAATCACACTCATATGTGGAATTGGGGGCCTGATTGGGAAATACTAAGAAGAGTGTATTTAGCTTTCCCAAACTCCTATTCTATATTGACTCCTTTTGCATATTCTTATTTGGAAGAGTGGATTAGATCGACAACAAGTGAGTATGGAAGAGAATTAGTTAATACAGATAGGACCTCAAAAGAATATCGAAAAGCTGGCACTAAATTGATCGATTTAGCGATTGAGGAAAATAAAGTTAGTAAACCTGAATTTGTGAAGATCTTACCTGAAATAAAGTCCTATTTCTCGCAATCTGAGCCCATCGATATTGGTGACAATCGAAATAGCGTTGCTCACGGATATTTGCACCCTATATTTTGGGATCAGGAATCATTTGAAAAGTTAATTTTCGATATTGCAAAACTTTCAAAATATGCTCGATTTTAAAAAACCAAATAGTTTTATGATAAATCTTATATTTTTATTGACCTACACGTTGACAGTCGGCCAAGTTGATCTTGGAACTGGAGTTGTATCAATTCATTTTGATGACAAAACTGTGGTAAACTTTTTCGATTCTCCAATTGATTTAATTCCGAAAAAGACTTTGCAGTTCTTTGAGGATAAATCAATTAAGAGCTGGAATATAAGAGATATCGAAGAACACAAAACATGGTTAAAACCTGAAGTTCTTTGGCTTGATTATAGCTCTTTTGTGTTTCGTTGTGTTAATATAAAAGATGACTGGTTTGAAGTCATTGTAAATAATGAAGATGGTTCAAAATACTGGATTAATCGAAATAACATTACAGAATATAAAACATGGGAAACATATTTAAAGGAAATGTTTAGCATCGCCAGACTATCAAATAAAACTCAAAATATTAGAAGATTACCCAATGATAATTCTGAAATAGACGAATATAAAGGGAGGGATTGCTTTCAAGTAAAATCTATGAGAGGTGACTGGATTGAAATATTTACTCCGGACTATAGTAAAGACGGATCATATGGAAATGAGACCAACATATCCTCAGGATGGATTAAGTGGAAATCTGGTAACGATCTTTTGATAGAATATCACATAACATCATGATAATAAAAAATGCCTAAGCATAACACGGAAAATAAAGGTAAGTTGCTTGTCACACTTTTTGCTTTACTCCTGCACCCAAGACAAATTCGTAATGCCCTTTGCACCCGGACTCGCGCATCTGCGCACAATTAAAATCCTGCACCATGATATATTTCTGGCTCCGAAATAAATTGTACCGCGACACTGCGCCAGTGCTCCCAACAAATATCCTATACCGTGATAGTTTACCGGCTCCGATAAACCTTGTACTGCGATCGCCCCAGCACTCAATAAAATTTGTACCATGACGGCAAAAAGTGCGCCATACCCTCCTTGCACCGTGACAGTTTTCTGGCTAAAGTACCAGGACCCTGCCCGGATGCTGTGTCGGGTAACACAACCTCCCCATATTGCCGGGCCGTTAGCACAAATTGTTAAGTGTGTGACGATTATGCCTTCGCTATTTGTTTTATTTAAATCATCTTGACACGAAATTTACTGCACTTTTACCAGGACTTGCACATCGCTCGACTGACTATCCGCCAACACGCCCTCATTTACAAGTTCTGTTATTAGAGTAACAATACTGCAATTTATCGGGACTCTGCTATCGCGCGACGAAAAACTTGTGCTAACTTTAAAATTTGGTAATGCGATCTGTATTAATAATTCAATATAATGAATTCGCTTATTTGTTACCTGAAAAATCCGTTCTATTGCGAGAGCAGAAAACCATCAATTTACAAGTTTATAGCTTTATTATTCTTTTATTTACTGGCATCAATTTCAATTGGAATAATTAGTTTTATCGTTTGCGAAGCATTTCACTTAGTGCATAATAAGCAAGAATGGTCGCCATTGAAGACAATCCTAATAGGCATTCTATTAGCTCCTTTCTATGAGGAGGTTCTTTTCCGATCATTACTCCGGTTTAAAAGGAGTAGCATTCTTATATTTGTCCCGACTGCAATAGCTTTTATTACAATCTCTATATACAAATCAAAGTTTATTCTACCTATACTGTTATCACTTTTTGTACTCGGTTTATTTCTTTGCGTAACTATTTTTAGCAGAAAAAAAATAGAAGCATTTATAACTAGCAAGTTCAAATATTTTTTTTACAGTTCATCGATAATTTTCGGATTATTGCATGCATCTAATTTTACTGGAAACATCTATTTAATTCTGACATTCTCATTCATCCTTAGCGGACCTCAAATAGTGTTAGGTTTAATACTTGGTTACGTACGAATGAACCATGGTCTTAAGTATAGCATTCTTTTCCATCTGATTGTTAATATTTCACTTATTTTAACCATAATTTAGCATTATAAATAATGGTTGAGTCCCCTCCGTTTGCAGATTAGCGAACGGTATTTGTCCTCGACTCGGCTTTCTAAGACGATAGTTGATAATTTTTATTTGAACTATTTTTTCATTTCTCCCTGGGAAAGAATGCTACTTGGAACTTAAAGAAGAACTTGGCTCAAAGAGATAATTTTAAAATAACTTGTGCTAACACGGATGGTATAGTTAAGTGCCTTCTGCAGCCCGGACACATTCGTAATCAGCTACATAAGTCTATGCTCTCGACTTCTTTTTACTTATTAAATTTGGTGTACCCTGACTCATCCTGCTGCCGAGACAAAGTCAGTAGGGCTGCAGGCCAACGTGCAGTTGGCAGCGTTTTTTGTTCTCCGTTTAGAAAGATTATCCTGGCAAGAAACTTTGTGCCATCTACCGGGACTCACACGCAAGCAGGTTCTGCCTTGACAAGAAACTTTGCAGCCATCTCTACCGGGACTGGCAAAAAACTCGCCAGCCCGGACACGGACGGCCACTAATCAAACCGCCCGGCCGTTATGGGCAAGTTAATCAAATAATGCAGCTTCACACAAAAGGACAGTGAAGTG
>CAIPJU010000933.1 GCA_903865465.1 uncultured Bacteroidota bacterium | reverse complement strand
CCTATCTTTTGGGCAATGTCCCTGATATATACCTTGTTGCTATTACGGTAAAGGATTTTCAAAACCTGGGAACAGAATTATCACCTGAAGTTTCGGCCTCAATTCCGGTAGCAGCTGATGAAATAAGGAGACTTGTAAAGAACTTAAATGAAGGCTGAGGTCAGAGCGTAGTTCGCTGATCTCAGCTTTTTTCATAACCTTTTTTTGTTGCAAAAGATTCTTCCTGCTGAGTAATCCATTGAAACCAGCTCTCCATTCCTTCATCTGTTTTTGCTGAAACCTCAATAAACTCAAGCTCATGGTTAATTAAGCGTGCATGTTTTATAGTCTCCTCTATGCTGAAATCCACATAGGGCAGAAGGTCTGATTTATTGATGATGCAAAGCTGGGAAGACTGGAACATATACGGATATTTCAGAGGTTTATCATCTCCTTCAGTAACACTGATAACAACAACTCTTTTAAACTCCCCAAGATCGAACATTGCCGGACAAACGAGGTTCCCGACATTCTCAATGAATAATACGGAGTTAGTATCTGGATCAAGTTTTCTTGTGGCTTTATCAATCATATTTGCATCAAGATGACAACCAGAACCGGTGTTGATCTGTACTGCCGGGGCCCCTGCCTTGTCGATCCTGTCAGCATCGAGAAGCGTCTGCTGATCACCCTCAATGACATATAATTTTCTGGTGGCCTTGAGGTATTTTATAGTTTTTTCGAGTATGGTGGTTTTACCAGAGCCGGGTGAACTAACCAGATTCAGGCACAGAACCTTGCGCCCTTCAAAAAACCTCCGGTTCATTTCTGCAGTCAGGTTATTCCGCGATAATATATCGAGATTGAGGTTTAAAGTCTTTTTTTGATAATGTTCGTGTTCATGATCGTGCTCATCATCAGAATTACCTTCAGGAGAATGAGTGTGTGGGTGAGTGTGAGAGTGAGGATGCTCATGTTCATGTTCGTGTTCGTGTTCATGAATGTGGTCATGGTCATGAGCCTCTGAATCTGAGTGTTTGTGATTTGATAATGGACCATGAATTTTCAATCCGTCATTTTCTCCGCATCCGCATGTATCACACATATGTTTGATTTTTATGTCTTACAATTTATTGTTCCTCAATTACCAGGGAAGTAAGCCTGAATTCATTCCCCCCTTTAATCACAGAGGGAAAAGAGTTGCATTCCGGGCAAAATTCCATTCGTTGAGTCATCTCAAATTCAGCATTACAACCGTCACAGAACCCCATCCCATTTATTCTTAGTATTTTAATTCCTGATTTTTCAACTATTGATCCTTCTGCAAGAAGAGAGAGTGCCGACTCAAAAGCATCCGCTTCAACTCCGCTTAAACTTCCAACTTCAATTGTGATTTCACTAACCCAAATGGCATTATGCTTTTCTGCCTCATTCAAGGCTATACTCATTACTTCTGAAGCCAGCGAGAACTCATGCATTACAGTAATATTAACAAATTCGGGGCAACTGATCGCCTGACAAAGTATCTATAATCCTGCTGCCGCCGGTCTGGTTCCTGAGAACAACCCTTCCCTGATGTTCCGTGACAATTCTTCCAATTGCACTGCTTTCCATTCCCAGTGTGTCATTTTTCAGAATTTCAAGGACAGACTGCACATCACTTTCAGGAACCACCATAATAACTTTTCCCTCATTGGCAATATGAAGAGGGTCAAACCCAAGTAGTTCACACATTGCTTTTACGCCCTTCTTAATGGGAAGCGCATCCTCTTCAATTTCAATTCCGAATCCGGTCTTCAGGGCAAGCTCATTTAGTACCGCAGCAACTCCTCCCCGGGTTGGATCACGCATAAACTTAACCTCGTGTTTGTCGGTGACTTTCTTTATTAGGTGATTAAGCGAGGCACAGTCTGATTCAATATGTATCGTGAAATTAAAAGACTCCCGTGCATTCAGAACTGCCATCCCATGATCTCCTATGGTCCCATTGATTATGATAAAATCACCGGGAGCAACTTTTGATCCTTTACCAATGGATATGTTCTCTTTCCTGATAAAGCCAATTCCTGAAGTATTTATAAACAATTTGTCGCATTTGCCCTTATTGACAATTTTTGTGTCGCCGGTTACAACAGAGACGCCGGCTTTTTGAGCCTCTGCAGCCAATGATTCTGCTATTTTTTCCAGTTCTTCAACGGGAAAACCCTCCTCAATTATGAAGGATACACTCAGGTAAGCCGGTATTGCACCCGATACTGCAAGATCATTTACTGTGCCGCAAACCGCCAGTTTTCCGATATTTCCACCAGGAAAGACAACAGGATCTATAACAAACGAATCGGTGGTAAAGGCAATATTGTCCAAATCGGAATTTAATATTGCTGAATCAGTCTGATCGGTTAATATATTGTTATTGAATTTTTTGATAAATACATTCTCAATCAGGTCGTGCATCATCTTTCCGCCACTGCCGTGTCCGAGCATTATATTCCCTTTAGTCTGATTCATGATCGGTATTTGTAATAAGTTGCACAGGTACCTTCGCCCGACACCATGCAGGCTCCCACAGGGTCGGTAGGAGTGCATTTTCGAGCGAACAGCGGGCAGTCGACCGGGGTTTTAAGTCCCCTGAGGATAAGTCCGCATATACATCCTTTTGGTTCAAACGATTCACCCACATTAACTTCAATCTGCTTCTCAGCATCAAATTTAGAAAGATGGTCAGCAATCTTTAATCCGCTCTCCCTTATCATCCCAATCCCCCGCCATCTGTCGTCTCTGTATTCAAATACCTCTTTCATAAGGTTTTGGGCAACTTTATTTCCCGTCTCGTTCACAACTCGCCTGTACTGCACCTCAACAGCTGGTTTTCCCTTTTCTATCTGGCTGGCTAGCATCAGCACCGACTGCATCATATCGACAGGTTCAAAACCCGAAACAACAACACCCAATTTGTAGATTGAAGCCAGCTCCTCATATATGGATGTTCCTGTGATTGCAGTAACATGACCGGGAGCAATAAAACCGTCAATTCTGACTCCCTCTTCGACAAGCGTTTTCATTACAGGAGGCATAACTTTATGTCCACTTAAGACAAAAAAATTGAAGATCTTATCCTGCCTTGACTGTATTACCGCAGCAGCTGTTGCCGGCGCTGTTGTTTCAAATCCAATGCCGGGAAATACAACCTTTTTATCCCGGTTTTGACGGGCTATTTCGAGTGCTTCGAGAACAGAATAAATTATCCTGATATCGCTTCCTTTTGCCCTCTCTTTTTCAAGTGATGATACAGAACCAGGAACCCTTATGAGGTCACCGTAAGTTGCGATAATTATCCCGGGAAGACGGCCGAATGCTATTGCTGTATCAATAAAGCGCTGGTCGGAGACGCAAACAGGGCAGCCGGGACCTGAAATAAGCTTGATATTGGGAGGAAGCAAGGAGTTCAGTCCGAACCTGTGGATTGCCATCGTATGGCCGCCGCAGACCTCCATAAGGACCATCTCCCTGTCGCTTGCCTTTTTTATTTTTTCAGCAATTGACAGGATAAGATCTTTCTTCCTGTATTCATCAACATATTTCATATTTTGAATCAGTTAGGAGTATCTTGTCCCATTTCATTCAATAGTCTGAGGGTCTCAGCAGCATCTTCAGGGTCGACTTTTTCTATGGCAAAACCGGCATGTAACATTATAAAATCTCCCG
Organism: uncultured Bacteroidota bacterium; assembly: GCA_903865465.1. Classification (GTDB taxonomy): domain Bacteria; phylum Bacteroidota; class Bacteroidia; order Bacteroidales; family VadinHA17; genus LD21. The sequence continues at coordinate 3,344 of CAIPJU010000933.1, read as the reverse complement.
GGTTTACATCATCAACTAAAAGCAGGCTGGCTGTATATTCAACATCTTCTATTGAAACAACTGCACTCGAGCCACTGACACTTATCACTTTTGCAGGTATCGCTAAACACATTTCATTTCTCTCCTTTTTGATGCCACTGCCAGCTGACCCAGGGCTATGCCGCCGTCGTTGGCAGGGACTGATCTATTTGAATACAGTTCAAAATCATTTTTGGTAAGCAGATCCGTTATGCCTTCCAGAAGGTATTTATTCTGAAATACACCGCCTGACAATACCACTTTGTTTATGCCTTTATCTTTACGTATCGCACTTACAATATCAAATATAATCAATATAATCGTGTTATGCAGTTTAGTTGCAATTGTCACCTTTTCTTCTCCTTTAAGTACATCATCAACAATTGCCTTTATCAGCTCATCAAGGCAGATAGTTTGCCGGGATGAATAGGGGTAACTCCCCTTAATACCTGATCTTACGAGCGACTCGAGGCGCATGGGCCCTTCAGACTGGAAGGAGGAAAAATGCACGATATCGGCAAGAGAGGCGACTGCATCAAACAACCTGCCAGCTCCTGATGTCAGGGGAGAGTTTATTTTCTTATCAATCATTCTGATAATTATTTCATACCTCTCCTTACCTGCTACCTTCAAAAGAGGAAGGTTGAAACTGGTGAAACTTTTGCCAAATACTTTGTACAACCATGAAACGGCTATTCTCCAGGGTTCTTCAATAGCAGTATCGCCTCCGGGCAGGGGAATATAATCAAAATGAGTAATACGTTCAAAATCAATCATATCGCAGACAAGAAACTCGCTTCCCCATATATTGCCATCGGTTCCAAATCCTGTTCCGTCAAATGCCACTCCTATAACTTTTTCGTCGAGAGCATGTTCAGCCATGCATGAAGCAATATGGGCATGGTGATGCTGAACCATGACAACTGGCAATGAATTGTAACTAAACCCACTCTTCGAGGATATGTAGTCGGGATGCATATCAACAGCTACCAGCGAAGGTTTTATCCTGAAAAGTTTGATGAACCTTGAAATAGTCTCTTCATAGAACTCAGTTGTCCCGAACCCCTGGAGATCGCCAATATGCTGACTCAGATAGGCCTTATTCCCTTTTCCTGCGCAGAAACAATTTGTCAGTTCAGCACCGAATGCAAGTATCCCTTCGGTATTTAGCCCGGTTATGATCGGGGCTGGTACGTATCCGCGTGATCGCCGGAATATCCTTTCTTTCCCGGCGATAATTCGCGTAACTGAATCATCTGTCCGGTTGTAGATCTCGCGGTTATGCAGAACAAGAGCATCGGTGGATGATAAGAATTGTTTCCTGGCAAGTTCATTATCAATGATTATCGGTTCATTGTGAAAATTGCCGCTCGTCAGAACAATAGCCGGAGTGCAGAGACTTTCCATGAGCAGGTGATGAAAAGGCATATATGGAAGCATTGCCCCAATCAGGTTCAGTCCGGAATTAAGAATATGGGATAGAGGAGGTAACGGGCTTGTTTCTTTCTTTTCGAGGAGTACTATTGGTCTTTTCCACGAAATCAAAGATTGTTCGCTCGCGGAATCAATTTCAGTGTACATCCTGAGTAAATCAATATTGCGAAACATGACCGCAAAGGGTTTCCCATCACGTTTTTTTGCCAGCCGGAGTTTATTTATTGCCGCATCATTGAATGCATCACAGGCAAGGTGCATTCCTCCCAAACCTTTGATAAGGACAACTCCGCCAGAGCCGATAATATCTGCGACCTGCCTTATAATAGAGAAAATGTCTTTTGAAGAGGATCCATTCCGGGTAATAATCTCATATTCAGGACCGCAATTATTGCATGCAATGGGCTGGGCATGGAACCTTCTGTCGGTGACATTATCATACTCTTTTCTGCATACGGGACACATCTCAAATGACTTCATGGTTGTTTCTGACCTGTCAAAAGGCAGATTTTCTATTATTGTAAACCTTGGACCACAGTTTGTGCAGTTGATAAATGCATAAGCCTCACGGTGTGGCTGCTGTTTCATATCTTCAAGGCAATCGATGCAGACCGCTATATCGGGACTTATTTCGGTTACATCATCAGAAACATTATTGCTTTCCCTGATTGAAAATGATGTGTAAGCGACAAGCTTGATTTCGGAATAGATAATCTTTTCGATTGCGGCTGCAGATGGGACATCTCTTTCAATGGAACTGATAAAGTTATCAAGCTTTTCACGGCTTCCTGTTACTTCAATCCTAACGTTTGCATTCGTATTTTGAACCCATCCGGTCAGACCTGACTGAACTGCCTTCCTGTAAATGAAAGGACGGAATCCAACACCCTGCACCAGTCCGCTTACCGTAATACTCAATGATATCTTTTCCAAAACAAAGTCCTTATGATATCTGTAAATTTATTGATATTTCTTTATGATGGGATGTCTGTATGCAAGTAGTTCAAACATATGCTCTTTCATAAAGGTGAGGTTCTTTAGCTTCTGACAGTTTGAAATCGAAGCTACAAATCTGTTGATTAATGTTTTACAAGACTAACAAGTTGTTCCAAACGGGCAAATTAAAAAATCCCGTTATAACCTTCTGATTAGCAACGGGATTTCTTAAATAATGGCGGAGAAAGAGGGATTCGAACCCCCGGATCCGTGGTAACAGATCAACGGTTTTCAAGACCGCCGCATTCGACCACTCTGCCATTTCTCCGCCGCAAAGATAGTATTTTTTTGTTTTTTGATGTTTTTTGAGGTTTTTTTTTGAGAAAAATATTTATATAATTGAATATCAGTGTTATAGCGTTTTTATTAACAGCTTATGAACACAAAACCTTATATAATGAGCTCAAACTATGGAACCATGGGGTTTTGCGACATTTACAAGAAACTTTCCCTTTAATCAAAAAAAACCACTATTTTGACCTAAAAGTGCCACTATTTGTGGAAAACAGGAAAAATAAATTTGCATATGAAATTAAAAAAAATAAATTTGTGTCTTATTAGAACGGTTGGTCTTAATCTAAAAACTATCACCATGACAAAAAAAGAATTAGTAACTGCTATTTCTGAGGAAACAGGTCTTACGGTTAAGGATGCAGGAAAAGCATTAAACGCTTTTGTAACAGCATTTGGAGTATCTATGAAAAACGGTCAGAGAATACAGCTGCCAGGTATGGGTACATTTAATGTTACCAGCAGAAGTGCAAGGGTTGTACGTAATCCACGTACTGGTGCTAAACTGAATGTTCCTGCAAAGAAAGTCGTTAAATTTAAAGCTGCTCCGGCACTTAGCAAGGGACTCTAATCATTTGCCCTAAGAATTAACTAGGGGAGATCGG
>CAIPJU010000932.1 GCA_903865465.1 uncultured Bacteroidota bacterium | reverse complement strand
TGCTGTAACATCAAGAGATTTTTTCCCTGAGGTAAAATTGGTGAAATCCATCGACATTGATTCCTGCGGAGGTAATATGGGAGGATCTCCTTTATCTTTTTTGCAACCGCTGAATGTGCTTAGTATAAAAGCTGTAATTAATGCAAGTGAAATAAACTTCTTCATGATAACTAGTTGTTTTATATGAACATGAACGTGAAATAACAGAATCTAGTATGGTAGTACAAAGATATGAAGAGAGATTCAAATATATCCCTTTGTAAGATTTATTATGTTTTACGGCTCATTATCATATGATTACTTTAAAAAATGATGCAATGATAAACATAGACATGACAATTATACTGAAAGCATTGATCAGAATAAATGCCCCCTTTATCTCTCCGGTTTTACTATCAGAAAACAATAATCTGTGAAAGAGCCAGATGAATGAAATATTGAGGATAGTAACAAATGAGAGGAAGATTTTAAAAGAGGGATCAGAAAAGATGAAAAACAGGAGTATCAGGAAGGTAGAGAGGATCACCCAGATAAAAACGAGATTCCTGATCTGTTTTTCATTAAAATAATCTGAAATAGTAGGGAAACCGGCAGATTTATATTCTTTATGATATTTAATAATGATGAGCCAGAAATGTGGTATCTGCCAGAGAAACATAAAACCGGCAAAGGCAATTAAAGAAGCTGTCAGAACCAGCTGGCCGGTTGAGAAGAATCCTATCAACGGCGGAAGGGCACCAACCAGCGCTCCTGGAATAATTGAAAGGGGGGTTTTTCTCTTGAGCCTGGTATACAGAATATTATATAATATCACAGTAAGAATGCCAAGGATAAACGGGAGGATGCCATTGCAAAGAAGAATCAGGCTTCCTGAAACAAATAAAGCTAATGAGATTAATAAAGCCCTTTTGGCAGGAATGATCTTTAGAGGGAGAGGTCTTTTCATCGTTCTGCCCATTTTAGCATCAATCATCCTTTCAGTATACTGGTTCATTGCTGCAGAGCCGGAAGCGAGAAGGAAAATACCAATAATAAGGTAGAAAAGAGTTATATCCGGATAGACCCCGGCAATTAAGTATCCTGTAACAGCTGAGAAAACAACTGCAAATGATAGCTTGTATTTTACCAGATCCAAATAAGCTCTGACCACAATAATTTTTTTATTTCGCCTGATTCAGAGTTTTGAGATAATCTGTAATGGTTTTAATATCTGCATCTTTCAGAATATCCTTATAGGATTTCATTAGTCCTTTATTAAATCCTGCAACGACATCGGCATCAGGATTTAAAATAGAGTTTTTGATATAGCTTTCATCTGCAGTTATTGTAATCTTTTTGTCGCCTCTCAGAACATCTCTTTGCGAACCGAACAGCCCTTTGAATGATGGTCCGACAAGTTTCGTTCCGTCAATGGAATGGCATGCAAAGCAGCCTGTATTTCTCATAAGAAGATAACCATCAGGTTCATTCTTTACAGCTGAAGCTTTGAAGGTCTTAAACCAGTTATCATAATCGGCCTGTTCCTTGATAACAGCCTTTGAGAGCATGGAGGAGTGAAGCAAACCGCAATATTCAGTACAAAGTATCTCGAAATCACCAACTTGTGTCGGAATAAACCAAAGATAGTTTTCATAACCCGGTATGACATCCTCCTTGACCCTGAAAGCAGGAATAAAGAGGCTATGGTTTACATCTACCGATTTGAGATTGACTCTTACCGCTTTATTAACAGGCAGAACAAGCTCTTTCGATTTCATTCCGTTACCATAATCGAATTCCCACTGCCACATTCTGCCGATTGCAGTAACATTCATGGCATCAGCAGGCACTTTTCTCATATTCTTGAAACCCGACCAGCCATAATGAAACATCATCATAACCAGGATCAAAGGCACAACAGTCCAGAGAATTTCAAGCTTTATGCTTCCTTCGAACTGTCTTGCGGGCTTTCCCTTTTTCCGAGCGAAATGAATGAGAGTGTAAATCATGAAAATAGAAATTCCCACAATGAACACAGCGGCAACAGAGAAAATGAAAACAAATGCCCTGTCGACCCCTTCGGCCATATTTGATGCTCCTGAAAACATAATTTTCTTACCTTAAATAATAATCGATGAAAGTTATAATAATAACCAGTGCATAAAGCACAAAAACCCCTGTTATCATAAGTTTGAGAAAAAGGTTTTCAAACTTAACATGCATGAAATAAGTTAATACTGTCCTGACTTTAATGCTTGCAATAATAAGGGCAATGGCAACTGAAAAGGGGCCAAGGTGCCAGCCGGTAACAAGCACGGAAATAGTCGTAAGTGCAAGCAGGACTGTCAGTACTATGCCAAGAGATGCGAAGCTTGAAATGTGGGTCTCTCCATTTTTCATAATCATCAGGTTATTATGTTATAAGATATAAAAGCGGGAAGAGGAAGATCCAGATAAGGTCGACAAGGTGCCAGTAAAGTGCACTGTTCTCAAGGTGAAGATAATGAGTGCTGCTGACCTCACCGTTTTTGATTTTAAAGATGTTTATTGAAAGCAGGATCATCCCTATAAGCACGTGAATTGCATGAAGACCTGTCATCATGAAATAGAGGCCGAAAAACAGAAGTTCTCCGTGAGGCAGGTTTTTCAGAACTTCTGACCCAGGGTACAATCTGAATTCAAATTTATGCGACCACTCGAAGTACTTGTTCATCCCGAAAAGGGCTGCAAGCAAGATGGTCATGGCAAGAAGAAATATTGCAAGATTCTTCTTGTCTTTCTGGATAGCTGTCAAAGACATGGCCGCCGTCATACTGCTAACAAGCAGGAAGACAGTGTTTAGAGTTCCGATAAAAGTATTCAGCTCCTGTGCCCCGGTGTGGAAGTCGGCTGAATATTTTGCCCTGAAAACGGCATAAACAAGGAAGAGTCCTCCGAATAAGAAGAGCTCTGTGAAGAGGAATATCCACATTCCCAGTTTCCCGGTTTCGCTTTCAATACGTTCGCTGTGAATTGCTTGTGTTGACATAAGTTTTCAGATAGTTTTATTATCAGAACCGGTTCCGAAAAGGTAGGGAGCATGTGTTATCTCAGGGATTTCATCAAAGTTCTCATGTGGAGGAGGAGAAGGGATCTGCCACTCGAGAGTCACCCCATTCCAGGGGTTAGCCGGGGCCTGTACACCGCGACGGGCATGCCACATCAGGTTGCCTACCATAATAAGAAGACCTGCAAATAGAATAAATCCGCCAATGGTCGATATAACCTGACCTGTCTGAAATTGCGGCAGATAGTCAAAATATCTTCTCGGCATGCCCTGGATACCAAGAATAAACTGTGGAAAATAGAGCATGTTAAAGCCAATAAACAGAACTATACTGCTGGTGTAGGCAAGGGTGTTATTATACATCCTCCCGAACATTTTGGGAAACCAGTAATGTATTCCAGCAAAAGTTGCAAATCCCATGCCACCAAATATTATATAGTGGAAATGGGCAACAACAAATGCAGTATCATGTACCTGTATATCAGTAGCAACAGAACCAAGGGTGAGGCCTGTAAAACCGCCTATCATGAATAGAAAGATGAAGAATATTGCAAACAGAAGTGGTGGTTTGAGATCAATGGAACCTCCGTACATAGTCGATACCCAGTTAAAGACCTTGACTGCACTTGGAATTGCCACGAGGAACGTAAGAAAGGAGAAAAACCATCTCGAACCATAGCTTATACCGGCAGTGAACATATGATGTCCCCAAACAAAATATCCGATAAAGGCAATAGCCAGTGATGAGAATAAGATTGCGGTATATCCAAATACAGGTTTCTGGCTGAAAGTGGGAAAGATCTCTGTAACTATCCCCATTGCAGGAAGAATCATGATGTAAACCGCAGGATGAGAGTAGATCCAGAATAGATGCTGATACAAAACAGGATCTCCTCCAAGGGCAGGATCGAAGAATCCAATTTTCAAAACCCTTTCTGCAATAACCATGAGAAGAGTTATTCCAACAATCGGTGTTGCCAGAACCTGTATCCAGGCTGTGGCATAGAGCGACCAGGGAAAGAGCGGCATCCTGAACCACCCCATACCGGGAGCTCTCATCCTGTGAATGGTGACAATAAAGTTAAGCCCTGTGAGAATAGATGAAAATCCCAGAATGAATGCCGCGACCAGGGCATATATTACGTTTGTCGAAGATTCAGCGCTGTAGGGAACATAAAAAGTCCATCCGGTATCGGGCGCTCCTCCGCCAATAAATTGAGACAGAACTCCAAATATTGCACCAATCAGATAAAGATAGAAGGAGAAGAGGTTTAATTTGGGAAAGGCGACATCCTTTGCCCCGATAAGGATCGGCAGGAAGAAGTTTCCAAAGATTGCAGGGAGAGCTGGAATTACTATCACGAATATCATTATGATCCCATGAATTGTAAACATCCCGTTGTAGGTCTGTGGTTTCATAATAGTCTCTCCCGGGGCAATCAGCTCAATTCTCATAAGCTCACCGATGATTGCGGCTACAAAAAAGAAGACTATTACACAGTAGAGATACATGAGGCCTATTCTCTTATGGTCGGTAGTCAGAAGCCAACCCATAAGGCCTTTGTGTTTCCCCTCATAATCGAGGTAACTTACATATGTTCCGCTATCAGAATTACTCATAAATGATATTTTTTCAGTTTTTCTTTTTCTTGAGAAGTAAAGTAACAAACACAATGAGTGCTATTACAATAGTCAGAAAGCCAATAATCCTGGTTATCTGGATAGTATAGGTTTTACTTCCGGGATTATAGGCGAAACAGAGATCAAGTATTTTGTTGATGGTAGGCCGTGCTATACCCTTCTGGGCTTCTATAAGAGCCATCTTAACATCGAAGGGCAGGAAGTTAAGACCGTAAAGATATCTGGTTATCTTTCCCTGGGGACTGAGGGCAATAATAGCTGACGCGTGTGCAAAATCGAGACCCTGAGCCTTATACCTGTAACCGACAGCTTCGGTTATTGCACTTATATCAGCCTGATCACCGGTAAGGTAGATCCAGTACTTCTGGTTTTCCTTGTTGATTTTGGTCACAAAATTCTGCTTTTTAATCCTGGCTTTCTCGGGCGTATCCTTTGTATTAAAACTTATTGTGATAACCTGATAATCGGTACCAAGTTTAAGATCGAGCTTGCTTACGACATCTGCAACACCGTCCATCAACGGGCTGCAGAGGTTGGGACAATCGAAATAGACGAAAAAGAGGATCGTTGGTTTATTAATCAGCTGTCCCAGAGTCACCGTATCATTAGACTCATTCTGGAAATGAAGGTTAAGGGGAATGGTTTCGCCAAGCTTTTCAACGATTCCAACCTCAACCTCGCTTTTTATCAGGTTGGTTTTTACCATCTCCTGTCCATTCACCATCACAAACATGGATGCGAGAATAAAAAGGGCAAATAGTTTTTTCATATCTTACTTTTTTCAGGAATGCAAAGGATCAATATATTTACATTCAATTGTTTACTTCATTTTCACCACCCTTTGATAAGGTATCGCCGATGATAAATACATCCCTGAGCTTCATAAGAACCAATCCTATAAAAGCAAGGGCAGTAAATAATCCGATAATATAGGTCAGCAGAATCCAGACAGGGGCATTCTTCATATTATTCCAGATTGCTCTTCGGGCGACAAGGCTCACTGCAGTTCCTTTAATTGCTGAATTAAGAACTGTATCCATACTTACTGCCCCGAAAACATCTTCATTCGTAAACCTGGCACTAACATTAATATTGCCGGCTGTGTCACCGGGAAGTGAATGCGGTATTTTGAAAACTGCCTTACCGTTTTTATCGGTCGTCTTTTCTTCATCAACAGGCAATAATCCGAAGGTCCTGTGGACAAATAGTTTTACAGCGGCATCTGTTACTGGCACCGAACTTAAGCCTTTAACAGCTGAGGTTTCGAGGATAACAGAACTGTCGGCCTGGTTATATGAAAGAACCATTTTAATAACAGATCCCGGATAAGCCGATGAGGTTATAACGGGCATTATCAGCTGTTTATAATTTGTATTGAAGCTGCGAACGTATGAGATTACGTCCCAGATGTCGTCGGTAGAGAGAACATTTTTAAAGGAGGGCATCTGGCCGCGCCCGATCTGTAATTTAAAAAACAGTTCACCATCGCTGTTCTTCTGAAACTGCTGTGAAACAGGATCGGGAGGAGGCGGAACCAGTTTCAGGGAATTCCCCTTGCCAGGCATTCCATGGCACGACATGCAGTTGGTAGTATAGATTTTAAGACCTGCCTTTCGGGTGTTGTCGTCGAAAGAAAATGTGCTCAGCTTACCTTTTTTGTCATCTGGGACGACCCATTCCTGAGCTTTTAGTTCAGGAAGCAGAAGAAGTGATGTCAGTATAACCAGAAAAAAACTCCTCATAATAGAATGATTAATTGTTAAACTCTTGTTTTTCAAGATCAGCATTTTCTTCTTCGGCGAGTTCCTGAATAGGAAGAACAGGGAAGAGCTTTGACAAAATTGTAATTATCATCAGAACAAGAATTAAGGTGGCAAGTGTCACTAAAGATTCGATTAATGTAGGTTTGTATATTACCCACTGAATCGGGACATTCTGGACAGGTAAAAAAGGATGTGCCTGTGGGGGTACGACAATTAAGATTCTTTTAAGCCATGAACCGGCAAGAACAAATAGTGCAATCACCATCATAGGCAGAGGCTTCCGGAACTGCCGGAATAGCAGAAGTATAGTAGGGATTAGCAGGCCAAACAGCTGTACACCCCAGAACAAAAGAGCATATTCACCCGAGAAAAGTTCCTGAAGATGAATTGAGTCAAGGGCTTTCATCTTATAGGCAGGAACAAGAAATTCATTTATATTGAAATAAATATATACAATCGAGACCAGAGCAAGTACTCTTCCTATCTTTTCGAAATGGAAATCAGTAAGATATTTCTCCAGCTTATAACTCTTCCTGTAGAAATACATAGCGATAATTACTGCAGCGGTTCCTGAAACAAAGGCACCCGAAATGAAATAGGGTCCGAAGATGGAACTGTCCCAGCCTGCCCTGGGAGTAAGCGCGAAAAGCCATGATGTAACAGTGTGGATAGCAAAAGCAAGCGGAACAATGAGAATGAGCAAAATCCTGATAGTGCTGTTGAGGATCTCAACCTGTTTGGGATGGTTGACCCATTTTATCGACAGGATTTCATATACCTTAACAAGCAGTTTTGGTCTCCCTTCGAGCCTGTCCTTTGCAATGGCAAGATCCGGAACCAATGGTATAAACCAAAGCATGAGACTTACAAGGAGGTAGGTTGTGACAACAGTCACATCCCAAAGAATTGGTGACTGAATCCTTCCGTACATGAAGAGGTATGTGAACCTGTCGGGACGACCCATGTCAGATATAATCACCAGTCCGGCTACTGCTGCAAAGGCAACAGCTATGATCTCTGCAATTCTGGCGATAGGCTTTACCCATTTGTATCCGATGAGTCCAAGTACTGAACTGATTAGCATTCCAATAAGGCTGGTGGCTACGAAAAAGACGAATTGGGAGATATACATTCCCCAGCTTGTTATGTCGCGCAAACCAGTAACTCCAAGACCTTTTCTTAACTGTATTACATAGGCATAGAGGCATACCAGCAGAACGGCAGAAAGAAAACCCATCCAGAGAATAAATCCCCGGTTAAATCTCACGTTTCGCAATACGTCTTCAGCTACTGAATCCAGTCGTTCCTTGTGTCGGGCAGAGCCTGAATGAGATGTTGTCATTTTATCAGGTATTAGGTTGTTTCAATATATTCAGGAGGTGTCCATTGCTTGAATTCGAAGATCCTGTTTTTCGGAGGCAGGTAATAGACTCTGGGCTTAGTACCAAGTTCCGGCATTAATCTGTATGCTCCGTTCTTTTCAAGAAGTTCACTCAGGATAACAGTCTCTTTAGTCGTACCATTGGTAACGGCATTTTCATTCTCATCGCCGAAATAGAAAACCCCGTTCGGACAGGCTGATACACAATATGGAAGCATCCCTTCCCTAAGACGATCGGCGCTGAAGAGACATTTTGAAATGGTACCCTTTTTCTGCGGAACATTAAGCTCAATATTATATTCCTGGCCTTTATCTGCTTCTTCACCCTTAGGTTTCTGCCAATGGAACATCCTTGCGGAGTATGGGCATGCGGCCATGCAGAACCTGCATCCGATGCATCTTTCGTTATCAATGAGAACAATTCCATCCTGTCGTTTAAAGGTAGCATCGACAGGGCAGACCGAAACGCAGGGTGGATTATCGCAGTGCTGGCAGGTTTTAGGCATATAATATGCAGGGGTATTGTGCGATTCCTGCATCACCAGTGTATTAATATGATACTCATAGGGACGCAAATGATGGGCTCCCTGGCAGGCTGCAACACATTTTCTTGCGTTTCTGCATTTTGAAAGGTCGAGAACCATTACCCATTTTTTCCCTTTCAAGCCAACCCTGCCCCTTGTCTGCAGAGCCTTCAGGTCGGGCTTATAGTCCTTTACCTGTTCTTTGGGTATTTCAACAAGACGATTATCCTCAGTCAGCACTTTAACCATCTCACCTGATGGTTTTTCCTTTTCATGCCTGTAACCAGCATAGATTGCGGCGGCTCCGGTTACTGATGCTGCTCCGACAATACCGACTTTCTTTAAAAAATCACGGCGTGACGATTCAACTATATCATCTAATTTTGAATCTTCAGGAACCTCTTTTTTCTTTTTTTCACTCATAGGTATCTGTTTGAAAAACTGCCACGTCAAAGAGACCAAAATAATTAATATAACAAAATGGGAAGGGACTATGAGAGTTCACTTTTAAACTGCCGCTCCCACTAAAATACCATACCTCACAATCTGAAATAAGCCTTAAACTTTTCAATTCATCAGCTTTAAATTTAAGAAGTTATTTCAAAATACGATCCGCATAAATGTATGAATATTTTTTTGACTCCACCAAATTATGCCAAAAAGCATTAAAATGGTTAATATGGATAGCAGCTTGCCGAACAAATTCATTTGGTGATTGTTAAATTCAAAAAATATTAATATGGAAAGAAGAAATTTTTTAAGGTCAGTCGGACTGATTACCGCAGCTGCCTATATTGGTCCGAAAGTGCTTGCCGGCGATAAAGGCAAATTCGGACTATCATCAGCAAAAGGTACTTTACCTCTTGAGTTTCCTGCACTTCCTTATGCTTATGATGCCCTGGAACCATATATTGACGCCAGGACAATGGAGATCCTTTATGACAAACATCACAGGACGTACTTCAACAATTTTGTCAATGCAATAAAAGGAACTCCTCTGGAGAATATGGCTCTTGAGGATATTTTTGCAACTGTATCAAAGCAACCCGATGCTATCCGGAACAATTCAGGCGGATACTTCAACCACCTGCTCTTCTGGAATAACCTGGCGCCCAAGACGAGTGGCCCTTCGGCCGAACTTTCAGCTGCTATTGCAAAAACCTTCGGTTCTCCTGAAAAATTCAAAGAGGTTTTCAGCGCGGCTGCGAAAACCAGGTTTGGGAGCGGATGGGCATGGCTGGTTCTGAATGCTGATAAAACACTTGCTGTAGGCAGTACTCCAAATCAGGATAACCCTCTTATGGATGTTTCTCCGTTTAAAGGCAAACCACTTCTAACACTCGATGTATGGGAACATGCCTATTACCTCAAATATCAGAATAAGAGGGCTGATTACATCGATGCATTCTGGTACATTATAAACTGGGAAGAGGTAAACAACCGCTATCAGAAAGCACTGAAGGCTTAACGGATAAATGTATACTTAATTAAAAACCCCGCTTTTTCTCTGACAAAAAGCGGGGTTTCTATGTGCGCCCGGCATGGGCGATGACTTTAGGGTGAAAGTCCCAAACGTACCTTGACAGTAGGAAGCGTTAGCCAAGGGCAAGGGTGTCCATCGCGAGGTGGAATCTGAAGGAAGCCGGAGG
>CAIPJU010000931.1 GCA_903865465.1 uncultured Bacteroidota bacterium | reverse complement strand
ATATCCACTCGCCATTTTTATGTCTCATTCTTAACTCAACTGAATAATAAGACAATTCACCAATAAAATGCTTCACCAATAATTCATCCGATATCTTCAAATCGTCCGGATGTGCCAATTTTTTCCAGGTTTCGATACTCACCGGAGAGATTTCATCCAACATATAGCCAAGCATTTCTGCCCACAGGTCATTATATACGGTTTCCCCAGTTTGGATATTCCATTCCCAGGTTCCGGCGTTCGTTCCTTTGATAATATCAGCCAGTCTCCGCTTTTCAGTGGCAAGTTGCTGGAAAAGTTTTTTTCGTTCGGTGATATCGATTTTGATGGCGATAAAGCTGGTAATATTACCCAGCGAATCCAAAACAGGCGTAATGGTTTGTTCTTCATAATAAAGACTGCCGTCTTTCCTGCGGTTGATCAGTTCACCGGTCCAAACTTCTTTATTGAGTAACGTATCCCAGAATCTCTTGTAAAAATCCTTATCCTGCATCCCTGATTTCACCAGTACACCCGGTGTTTTCCCAATGGCCTCGTCAGCCGGATACCCTGTGAGCAGGGTGAAAGCAGAATTTGCCCACTGGATACTGCCTTTGATATCGGTAATAATAATGGCCAGTGCAAATGATTCGAAGGCAGCACTTTGCCGCGCAAGGGCGACTTCCATTTCTTTACGTTCGGTAATATCTAAAGAAATACCTCCAAGCAATAGATCCTCGCCCAATCGTGGTATCACAAACTTTTGCGTTTCGTAATGGTGTATTTTTCCATCGGAATTTGTAATGCTTTCTTCAAATTTAGTATAACCCAACTCTATCGAATACTGATCATCAGCCATCATTTTTTCGCCAAATTCATTCGGAAAAACTTCTATCATGGTTTTACCTATCCACTGTGAAGCGCCAAAGGTTTCATCCAGATACTTGTTAACAAACATTGTACGGCCTTCATGGTCTTTTAAGAACACAATGGCCGGCAAATAATCCATAAACAACGAAAACCTTTTCTCACTCTCCTTCAGCTCATCATTCGTACGTTTGCTCTCGGTAATATCCGAAATATAACCGTGCCATAGTATGGTGCCATCTGCTTCGGTAATCGGCATGGCATTGCCCGATAACCAACGCACCGTGCCATCCTTGAACTTAACCCGATACTCATGTTTCCAAAGGGAGTGGTCTTTTGCAGATGCCTGAATTGAGGCAACCACACCATCGAAATCGTCGGGATGAAGCCTTGTAAATACGGCGGAAGCATCATGAATTACTTCATCGGGGCTTACCCGGTAAATGTCGCGGATGCCTTCACTGGCAAATGGGAAACAGGAGGAACCATCGGGGTTCAAGCGGTACTGGTAAACAACGCCGGGGACACGGTCGGCAATCTTTTCCAACCTGCTCAAGGCCTCCTGATACTGTGCAGTTCTCCTATAGACAGTTTGTTCCAGGTTGGTATTCAGTTCAATAATTTTCAGTTCTGCTTGTCTGCGTTCGGTAATATCAACCACAGTTACAAAGCATTGCCCCATACTTACAGTGACAATTCCCGATAGATGAACAAACATCGGCTGGTTGCCGGAAGTTGTCAGGGTTACTTCGCAGGATTCCTTTGTATTGTTTTTAAATGATTTCTCCAAAAAGAGTTTGAAAACACCTTGGGTGTCTTTGGAAATAAAAAAGTGGAAATGGTTGT
>CAIPJU010000930.1 GCA_903865465.1 uncultured Bacteroidota bacterium | reverse complement strand
TTCAGGTAAAGTTTATCTTCAATGAATGGAATAATATGGGCAAGGGTTCGCCCTGCAGAACGTTTACTTTTGCTTAGAATCATACAATCATCGGCATAACGTACAAATTTATGTCCACGACGCTCTAATTCTTTGTCCAATTCATGGAGCATGATATTGCTCAGAAGTGGACTTAGATTACCGCCCTGTGGTACACCTATCTTTGTTTCTATAAACTTTCCATTCTCTATCACTCCAGCATTCATATATTTATGAATCAACGAAATTACACGACCATCCTTGATTGTCCTTGATAATACTTCTATCAGGAAGCTGTGGCTTACTGTGTCAAAGTATTTCTCCAAATCCATATCAACAGCGTATTTATACCCAGCTGTTATGTAAGTTTGACATTGTTTCAGAGCATCGTGCGCACTCCGTTTGGGACGAAATCCGTAGCTGTTGTTTGAGAATAGTGGTTCATAAATGGGAGATAGTATTTGCGCAATGGCTTGCTGTATTACTCTATCCACAACAGTAGGAATTCCTAACTGTCGTTTCTTACCTCCTTCTTTGGGGATTTCTACTCGTCTAACTGGGTTAGGTTTGTATTTTCCCCTGATTATGGATTCTAGTAATTCATCTTTATGGTTTAATAGATAGTCAAGTAGTTCTTCTACTCCCAATCCATCAACACCACCGCTTCCTTTGTTTGACTTTACTTGTTTGTAAGCTTTGTTCAAGTTTGTTGGCGAAAGAATCATTTCTAACAGTCCATAATCCGCTTGTTCAATCGTTGTGAAGTTGTTTTCAGTTATCCCCATGTAAGTCTGCACTCCAAGTGTGCTTTCGGTTTCCGACCTATCCTTACCTTGTGAGTTATCGTGAGATATTTTCTGCATTCTACCTTTCATTGGGTAACATTCATTTACTTTCACTTGATTAAGATTCAGCCCTTCCCTACTTTTTTTTTCGGTACTATGGCTTCTGCTGACTTCTCACTGCAATTATTATCCGTGCTTTTGATTTTTTTTTTCACATCCACACGTCCGTGAGACCTCCCGAGGTAAGACAAGTAACCTCCTTTCCATCTATCGGCATCATTTACACATACTGTTTCCGCTCAGTTTATAGGATTTTGTCTTGTTTAGCAGACTTATCCACAGTATGTGCCTGATAATGTTCGTATTCCTCCGACCGGAAATTTGCCGCCGGCTTCCTTCAGATTCCACCTCACGATGGACACCCTTGCCTTTGGCTAATGCTTCCCTCTGTCAAGGCGCATTCGGGACTTTCAACCTATAGTTATCGCCCACGCCGGGCTTTTTCTTTCAGGTTTCACACACAAGGATCAGCGAAGCTAATCCTGCCACCCTTTAATCCCGGAAAAATCGAACACAATATTTAAACTATTTTGTAAGTCATTTAGTCATTTTTATTAAACGGTTGCCAATATAACTGTTCTATCCCCTCAATATTTAATTGGATCACTGATTATTACATAAACGGCTATTAGCGTAAATTATTTATTTGACTTTGGCTTATTGTTGTGATAACTTTATTATAACTCTTCCACTATCTCATTCTTATTTATATAAGACGATAATGAAAAGACAGACAGTGCGTTACAAAATTATTATTGGTCTGGTTATCCTATTTGCTTTGGGTTCAAAATCATGTTCAGCAATAGATTACGCTTTGAACTGTAAAAAGTGTACCAGTGGTCAACAAACAGAAACAGTATGCGGTCAGCATGACATTGATGATGCCGGGAGCCATGGTTGGAAATGTAAATGAGAGGTATATCACAACTGATCACAACAAAATGATTCTGCAAAACAATTTATGAAAATACTAATAATCAATCATATGAAAATGCTTTGCCTAAAGGGAACAATTGTTCTATTCCTGTTATTATATCCAACTCCTATTCAAGCACAAACTACCAATATAAAACTTGAGCTTACTGAATCTGTAATCTCTTCTCCTCATCAGAATCAGATTCCTTCCTTTCATAAAATCAACCAGACAGTATGTTTAAATTTAACTTCTCATGGTTATAAGCCTTGGTTCACAAAATTACCTTATGGTTTTAACGGCATAAAAAAGCAATCTTATCCGATTGAAAGGCTTGATACATCCGAATCTAATTATGACATATCAGAGATTACAAAAGAAGACCCTATAAAGACTCATCGTAAAATCTCGGGAATCTCTCTTGCGGTATCATATACAGCACCAATAATGGTTGATTTACTTGCATTTCCTCAAGATAGCTATAAAGGTTATCTATTTATCCCTGTAATAGGACCCTTTATTCATTTAGGAAAGGCAGGAAAGAATTATTATTGGTCTCAGGCATTAAGGGACCTCCTGATAGTAGATGGAATAGCTCAAACTGCTTTTGCAACTTATTTTGTGGTTTCACTAACAAGACCTATAAAACCGCATGAAACCAAAAAAATTACTTTGGCATCCTCATTAAATTCTATGACCTTTAAAATTCAATTCTGACCATAGTTTGTTCATTAAGTGTAAAGTGAACGTTTTTTACATAGAGTGGGAAAATTATTATATTCGTCACTGTAAATCAGTATAAAATGAAAACAAAAAGTATTTTCGAAC
>CAIPJU010000929.1 GCA_903865465.1 uncultured Bacteroidota bacterium | reverse complement strand
GGTTCAAGGTTTAAGGTTTAGAATCTGAAAACGAATGATAATCCTAGGAGCTCCTTAAGCTGGGCCCTTGCGGTTTTCTTTTCAGTACCATCGGGCCGTAATACCGGCTTCTTATTGCTGTCCAGAACAACAGTTTTAATGTCGTCATCAAAAATCAGATGGGTGTTGAATCGGATATCTGTGAACCAGTTCAGGTTGGCAACGGCTATCATCTCCCAGTCAATATCGACATTCTGAGGATTATGAATATAGTTAGTGAATAACTGCAGACGGTTTGTTATGGTTAAATTTTTGGTCGGTCTGTAGTCATTTGAAATCATAAAGCTGGCTCCAGGCTCATGTAATGACTTCCTGTTTTTAGCGATACCATATTTAGTCTGATCAATAATAGCTGTATCGGTAACAAATGTCACCCTGTAGGAGAGAGGAGATAAGTTGAGTGAAGTTGTTTTGTTTGGTTTATAATCGAGACCAAAACCAATAGTCACGACAGCCGGATTAAGGAATTTGGATACCACCTGCGAGGGGGTAACTGAATAATCGGATCCAGGAGCAACCTGAGTCTTGAAGAGCATGATTGCACTGAAATCAAACTTACCAAAAGCCTTATGGTTAAGTTTTGAATTGGTTTCAAGCAGGTCAAGGTTTTTTCGAACAGGATCACTTCCTGATTTCAGGAAACCAAGTTTCAACCTAATGAAATGATCTGAGGATACTTTCAGTGCTTTATTCTCATAATCGGCAAATCCGGTGACATCGAGTGCCGTTGATACACTGTTTTCTCCACCCTTGACCCAGTTACTCAGGGCCGCCTGGCTGAATATAAGAGAAGCTTCGGATCTGTATTTCCAGTATTGGGGTTTTACAATGATCTTTTTGGCATTCAGCAGTTTGGAGTTATCAAGAGCCTGAATGTCTATCCTGGCTTCGGAATGGTTCTCCTGCCTCATGGGGCGTCTGAAACTGACTCCCTTTTCGAGGTATAGTCCTATTGTATCCTTCGAATAGTTACCCAGCCACACAGTTACCGAGTCGGAAAACTCATTCTTCAGCCAGAAACGTTCCATATTTCCTGTCCTGGAATTCATCATGAAAGGTATTGAGTTTCTGCCTGTACCTTTGAAACTGATTAATGAAGAATCACGCCCTTCGAGATATTTGAGGAGCGATTTGACAGCAACTTCGAGCGAATCGGCCTGGAAAGGAAAGTTATAATACCTGAAGGGAAAACCGGCTTTATCAGAGCTTACCTCTTTTAAAGTATCAAGCACTACCATCAACAGTGTATCTTTTAATCCTGACATGGAGACTAATGCAGTTAGTGCCGCCTTATCTGCTATTTTGCCTATCACTGAATCGGCCAGAGTACTAATTCTTGATGTGTCAGTTTTCATGCTGCTGTCAGTGACGACGGCGGGATGAGAT
Source organism: uncultured Bacteroidota bacterium (assembly GCA_903865465.1). Taxonomy (GTDB): domain Bacteria; phylum Bacteroidota; class Bacteroidia; order Bacteroidales; family VadinHA17; genus LD21. The sequence goes on along the minus strand of CAIPJU010000929.1, from coordinate 6,938 downwards.
TGCATATAGTTGGCAACTTTCAGTCTGACTGGTTCCCATATATAAAACTCATCCCATGGAATCTTTATTGAATCATAGGTAAATTTTCTAAGGAAAAAAGCCGACGAATCAAAGGGGGGATGTGAAGACTCAAATATCAATTGTCCAAGAGCCTGACGGAGTGGATGATGAGTGTCGTTCCAGTTCTGAGGCTGATAACTATTTTCAAGAAATTTTACGGCCTGATCTTTTGACAGAATAATATCGGGTCTGGAGACACTATTAGTGAGAATTACTCCGCTCTTCTTCAGGGAGTCAATTACTGAATCAGCTTTTCTGAGATTATTACTATTTTGTGAAAAAACTGATACACATATTGTTAACAGAACAGATAAAACCAATAGATTAAAAAATTCTTTTTTCATCACTTCAAAAATTACAGACATTTCCGGCGGTTGAATTTATCATAAATTACTATTATTTTTACATAAACATTTTTCAAATTTGAGCCGCCCGTTCACCATAGAGATTTTTATCATTTCTGATATTTATAGAAATATCAAGAACAGGGATTGCTTTACCTCTCATTGTTAACAGACTCTGACAAATAGTCTTTATTGTTCCGTAATAAAAATTTTCTGCTTCGCTGCAGAAGGCTTACCGGAACCTCAGACACTTTTTTAATAAATCAATAAATCCTCAATACATGAAATTACCATTTGCAGAACCATATAAAATCAAAATGGTTGAGACCATCCGAAAAAGCACTAAAGTACAACGCCAAAACTGGATTGAACAGGCAAAATTTAACCTTTTTAATCTCCGTTCCGAACAGGTCTATATAGATCTTCTTACAGATTCCGGAACAGGTGCCATGAGCGACCTTCAATGGTCGGCCATGATGACCGGTGATGAGAGCTATGCCGGAGCATCGTCCTACTATAATTTAAAAAATGCCATAAAAGAAATTACAGGTTTCGATTACTTTCTGCCTACACATCAGGGCAGGGCTGCCGAAAATGTCCTCTTCTCCGTTCTAGTTAAAGAAGGAGATATTGTACCCGGCAATTCCCATTTCGATACCACAAAGGGGCACATCGAATTTCGAAAGGCAAGGGCAATCGACTGTACTATTGACCAGGCATCAGACACGAGCGTTTTTCATCCATTTAAAGGTAATTGCGATATTGACAAACTCGGAAAGGTTCTAAGGAGCCATCCTGTTGATAAAATATCCTGTATCATTCTGACAGTCACTAATAACAGTTCAGGCGGGCAGCCTGTAAGCATGGGAAACATTCGGGAGACCTCTGTCCTGGCTGCAAAATATGGTGTAAAGCTGATCATCGATTCCGCAAGGTTTGCCGAAAATGCCTGGTTCATTCAGCAGAGGGAAAAAGGATATTCCGGAAAATCCATCAGGGAGATTGCCCTTGAAATGTTCTCATATGCCGATGGAATGACAATGAGCTCAAAGAAGGATGCCATAGTGAATATGGGGGGGTTCATTGGTTTCAGGGATGAGGAACTTTTCAGGAAAGCAGCTCCCTTCAACATAATGTTTGAAGGATATCTGACCTATGGCGGTATGTCGGGAAGGGATATGAATGCTCTTGCCCAGGGACTTTATGAAGGTACTGAAGCTGAATACCTCGGGTCGCGGGTTGGCCAGGTTGCCTATCTGGGCACCAGACTGAAAGAATATGAAATACCTGTACTGGAACCATTCGGAGGACATGCTATATTTATTGATGCATTGAAGTTCTTTCCGCAGATATCAAGGGAAGAGTTCCCTGCTCAGACTCTGGCAGTTGAAATTTACCTTGAAGGTGGCATCAGATCGGTTGAGATAGGTACCCTTCTGGCCGACCGCGACCCTTCAACACGCCAAAACAGATACCCTGCTCTCGAACTTGTCAGGCTGACAATACCGAGGCGGGTCTTTACCAATAACCACATGGATTATACGGCTGCAGCTATCAGAAACGTATTCGAAAGAAGGAATGATATTCACAAGGGTCTGAAAATTTTAAAAGAAGTGCCGATAATGAGACATTTCACTGTGGAGCTTGAGAGAGTGTGACCCTTTATTGAACAATTTCAGGTTTTCAGATGCTAATTTGCTGCTGGAAGGGCATAGTTGTTAAATAAGCCGATAATTTATACCTTTCAGCCAGCAAATTAATGACTTTAAACCTATAAGAGTAGATGATAAAATCGATGACCGGCTATGGAAAAGCCTTTGCAGAAACAAAGCAGAAAAAGATCACAATTGAAATTAAGTCACTCAACTCAAAGCAACTCGATTTAAACACTAAATTACCCTGGTTATATAAGGAAAAAGAGCCGGAGATCAGGAATCTTATCAGCCAAAAACTTGACAGGGGGAAAATAGATTTTTCTGTCTATTTCGATATCCTCGATGATGAAATTGCGACCATTGTCAATAAATCTGCCGTTAAGAATTATTACCAGCAGTTCAGTGAGATAGCCGCGGAGCTGGGCATTAAGCTGGACGATCAGATTTTTTCGGCAATTATGAAGCTGCCCGATACTTTAAGGACTGAGCGACCTGAGATCTCTGAAACAGAATGGGAAACAGTGAGGGAAAAGATAATAGAGTCTATTGAAATGCTTGATTTATACAGGATTGAAGAGGGCAACTCAATCCATGACGATATGGGAAAATGCATCGGTAAAATCCTCACTCTTCTTGAAAATGTAGGCAGTTTTGAACAGGGAAGGGTAATCCGGATCAGGGAGAAACTGGAAGCAATGCTGCAGCAAACTCCCGGAACTGAAAACATCGATAAAAACAGGTTTGAACAGGAATTGATTTTCTATCTCGAAAAATTCGATATTAACGAAGAAAAAGTAAGGCTCAAGACGCATTGCGATTATTTTATGGAGACGATGAATGCACCTTCACCTAATGGAAAGATCCTTAACTTCATAACTCAGGAGATAGGCAGGGAAATCAATACCATTGGCTCAAAAGCCAATGATGCTTCTATACAGAAACTGGTGGTGATGATGAAGGATGAGCTCGAAAAGATAAAGGAACAAACCCTTAACGTGTTGTAATGGAAGGCAGGCTGGTGATTATTTCGGCACCATCGGGGGCTGGTAAAACAACTATATGCAACCATCTTCTTGAGAGTGGGTTAAAACTTGAATTTTCCGTTTCTGCTACCACCAGGAAGAAGAGAGGCAAGGAGATTGACGGGCTTGAATATTTCTTCCTTTCTTCTGACTTTTTTAGTGAAAAGATTAAAAATGAGGAATTTGTTGAATGGGAAGAGGTTTACAAGGATCTCTACTACGGGACCCTCAAATCCGAACTCGAAAGAATATGGACAAAAGGAAATAATGTTCTTTTTGACGTTGATGTTAATGGTGGTGTCAACCTGAAGAAAAAGTATGGCGACAGGGCAATAGCTATCTTCATCATGCCTCCTTCAATTGAGGACCTGGAAAGACGTCTGGTAAAAAGAGGCTGGGACTGCCCTTCGACAATCAACATGAGAGTTGAAAAAGCCCGTGAAGAGATCAGACTCAGCAACCAGTTCGATTTGATAATTGTAAATGACAAGCTCGAAAAGGCTAAAGAAGAAGCCTTTAATGCCGTTTCCCTTTTTCTCTTGAAGTAACTCCGGTTATAATACAGCAATGGCTAAAATAGGTTTGTACTTCGGCTCATTTAACCCGATTCATATCGGACATATTGCCATTGCCGGTTACATGACTGAATTTTCGGGACTCGATCAGGTCTGGTTTGTGGTCAGTCCTCACAATCCCCTTAAAAAAAAAGAGACACTACTGGCAGGCTATCACCGGCTGTTTATGGTTCAGGCGGCAATCGGAGATAACCTCCGTTTGAAAGCAACTGACATTGAATTCAAGCTGCCACTTCCTTCATACACTATTGACACCATCGCATATCTCGAAGAAAAATACCCCAATCACGAGTTTTGTCTGGTAATGGGTGAGGACAATCTGTATACTCTTCACAGATGGAAAAATGCTGATGAACTTATAGGGAAACATGAAATATACGTTTATCCCAGACCGGATGCTGTGAAGGCCGATTCACAGCGGCTTGATGAAATATTAAAAAAAGCGCTTATACACCGGTCAGGAGCTCCGATGATCGAATTGTCAGGAACATTTATTCGCGATGGAATAAAGCAGGGAAAAAACATGTCCTATTTTGTTCCGCCGGCAGTTTGGAAATACATTGTTGAAATGCATTTCTATGAGAAGTAAGAATCTGATTTTAAACCTTTTCGAACTTCCGGACCTCGTAAATAATCTCTTCTCCACGTAATAAGGCCTTCTCGTTCATCGGGATAAGGTTATGATACCTTTCGGGCAGAGATTTTTTAAGTCCTTTTATAACATTTTCATTATTTATAATTGGATTCACTTTAAGAAATCCACCCAGAACAATCATATTAAAAGTCTTGGAACTATTTGTTCTGGCAGCCTCTTCTGAAGCATCAACCCTGTAAACCGTAATATCTTTTCTTTCCGGGTGACGGGTTATTCCGTTACCGTCGTAAATCAGAACTCCACCTGGTTTAATGGAGGTTTCAAATTTATCGAGCGATTGCTGATTCAGGATGATTGCAGTATCGAAATGGCGAACTATTGGTGAGCTTATTCTTTCACTGCTGATAATAACTATGACATTTGCCGTTCCTCCCCTCATCTCAGGTCCGTATGAAGGCATCCAGCTTACTTCCATATCCTGCATTACTGCTGAATATGCCATTATCTTGCCCATGGAAAGCACTCCCTGTCCGCCAAAACCGGCTATAAGTATTTCTTCAGTCATTTTTTTAAAATCTATATATTAAGAAGTTAGATTCAATATTTTCTTACTTTTAAAAATTAATATCAACTACTAATTTTCAGTAATTTCACAAAAAATCATTAATCCTTCAGGCACCTGACAGAAAAGCCATTTTCCTTACCGCTGAATTGAGTATGCACATTACTGTTACTGGCATTAAAATATCGGTTCCAGGAACTACCTCCCACATAGTCAGTGGAGCTCCACAAGTTGCCCCCGTTATAGATGCCAAGGAAATCAACATCGCCTCTGTTACCACCAGGAAGCGCAGTAAAACCTGTCTCATTTGTTGCTCCTGTATTTGGACTCAGCCAATGTGCAGTTCCTGCTTCTTTAAGTTTGCCGCCTGCTCCTATGTCGCCACCAAGATAACTTGTCAGACTTGTCAACTCTCCATCGCTTGGCACATGCCAGCCTGTTGGGCAGACATTTTTGCCTCCATTGGTCGATGTACTCACGGCATACCAATTGTACAAGGCGCCATAGGCAGGGTTAGATGCAGCCTTATCGTTATTATACCAACAGCATGCGCCCGTTGTTAAAGCTGCCCAGGCAGGAGCATCGGTAACTACAGGGATCTCCGAGCCATCACTGTATTTTGTTGTTTTTAGGTTTTCAGCCATCCAAACCTGGCTGCCTATTGTAACGGTATTGTAGGTATTCGCATCAACATCGGTAACAGTACCAGTAAAGGTTTTAAGTACTATCTGTTCGCCATAGGTAGTACCTTTGCTGTTAGTAGCATATGCTCTGATGTAATAGAGTGTATTTACAGCCAATCCGGAAATTGAACTTACAAATAATCCATTTCCCGTTCCGTCGGTGGTTATATTATTGGCAGTTGTTGGATTTGAGGTTGTGCCCCAACAGACTCCTCTTGCGGAAATTGCAGAACCTCCATCAGCGACAATATTTCCTCCTGTTTTAGCCGAGGTGGTTGCAACATCTGAGAGAGATGTAGTTGTCAGAATAGGGACCGTGGATAAAGCACTAAAAGTGACTTGACTACTATAAGCCGTTCCTACAGCATTAGTGGCATAGGCCCTTACATAATAAGTTCCTCCAGCCGTCAAACCTGTAATGGAACTTGTAAAACTTCCCAGACCATTGCCGTCAGTGGTCTTCTTGTCAGATGTAGTTGGAATCTTGTCCGTATTCCAGCAGACTCCACGGGCTGTAACAGCAGAACCTCCGTCGGAAGATATCTCCCCGCCGGTAGCAGCTGAAGATTCTGTGATATCGCCTACAGTTGCAATGACGATTGATGGAATAACATTGGTTGCTTCTTTTTTGCATCCAAAGAGGAGTGAAAGAAATAGCCCTGCTAAAATAACTAAGCTAATGTCAGATACAGATGTTAACTTCTTCATAATTAAATTAGGTTTGTTAAATGTATGAAAAAAACAAATAAGTCAGGGGCTCCTTTTCTTACTATTGAAAAAACTTTAAACAAAAGCTAAGAGTTTTTTTACCATTTACACGTAATAATTTTAACTGGGCTTTCGGGAAAGAGAAGTCACAAATTAAAAAGCCAATATAAATAAAGAGTAAATTACTCCTGCGGAACCTTAATATCTCCAAGAGGATATTGCTCGAACATCACCTCTTCCATCCATTTGTTTGCCTGAACGGGAGTCATTTTCCAGCCAGAGTTACAGTTTGAAACGATCTCTATAAAACAGGTGCCCTTATCAAGTTTCTGATATTGAACTGCTTTTCGAATAGCCTTCTTTGTTTTTCTTACATTAGCCGGGGTATGAACGCTCTGCCTTGTTACAAAATAAGTTCCGGGCAGGGTTGCTATCATCTCGGTTATTTTAAGGGGGTTTCCCATTGTCTTTACATCTCTTCCCAAAGGAGAAGTGGAGGATTTCATTCCCGCCAGGGTTGTTGGAGCCATCTGTCCGCCTGTCATACCGTATATACCATTATTTACGAAAATGATGAGAATGTTTTCCCCCCTGTTACAGGCGTGAATTGTCTCAGCGGTTCCTATAGCAGCAAGGTCACCATCGCCCTGGTAGGTAAAAACAAACCTGTCGGGAAGAAGTCTTTTAATTGCTGTGGCTACGGCTGGAGCCCTGCCATGTGCTGCCTCCTGCAT
>CAIPJU010000928.1 GCA_903865465.1 uncultured Bacteroidota bacterium | reverse complement strand
TGCATATTCTTGCTAAATCCGGACACTAATTCCTGAGCAAAACGGACACCGATTCCTGCTGAATACGGACAGCAATTCCTGTCGAAAGCGGACACGGATTCCTGCTGAAAACGGACAGCCGGGGCATTGTCAAAACGGACAGTGATTCCTGCTGAAAACGGACAGTTTTAACAGAGGAAACTGGGAGACAACGACATTGTCAAAGCGGACAGTGATTCCTGCTGAAAACGGACACTTATCCCTTATCATTCATTTTCCACGATATTTTTTTACTACTGTTGATGACGACGATAACCAAACAAATCAACAGGAGGAAATTATATGCCAAGAAAACGAACAGACGTGGAAACAATAAGAGAAATACTTCGATTAAGTTGTGAGTTAAAGCTGAGTATAAGAAAGATAGCTGAAGCTCTTGAAATAAGTAAAACCAGTGTTGGTGATTATCTGTATGAATTTAAACGGAGCGGACTGTCGCATGAGGATATAATCCAAATGGGAGATACAGAAGTTCTTGAAGTTTTTGAGAGTAGGAACAAAGTGAGTAATCCCATGTATGAGACCCTTTCCGGAGAGTTCCCTGTCTATGAAAAGGAACTTGCCAGGGTCGGCGTTACCCTCTACCTGCTTTGGGAAGAATATAAGGAACGTTATCCTGATGGTTTTAGTTACTCCAGGTTCTGCCATCATTATGGTATGTGGCAGAGTAAACTCAAAGCAGGGATGCACATAGAGCATAAGGCAGGGGACTTGACATATGCTGATTTTACAGGCAAAAAGATGCACTATGCTGATCCTGCCACCGGTGAAGTACATGATGCAGAGATCTTCTTAACAGTACTTGGCGCCAGCCAGTTGATTTATGTTGAAGCAGTAAAAAGCCAGCAACTGCAAGACTGGATATGGGCCAATGAGAATGCCTGGCAGTATTATGGCGGGGCTACAAAGGGCATATGTCCCGATAATCTTAAATCGGCCGTTACCAAGGCATGCAATTATGAACCCTTGCTAAACAGGACCTATGATGATCTTGCAAGGCATTATCGAACAGTGATCTTGCCAACGCGTCCAGTCAAGCCAAAAGACAAACCACTTGTTGAAAATGCGGTAAGAATCGTTTATCAGAGAATATTTGCACCACTACGAAATCAGACATTCTTTTCCTTGCAAGAGCTTAACCAGGCTATCCATCAGCGGTTGGTGCTGGTCAATAATACTCCTTTCCAACGAATGGAAATAAGCCGGCGGGAGTTATTTAATGAAATAGAAAAAAACGAACTACAACCACTTCCTTCAGAGCGTTATGAAATAAGACAATATCAGGTCTCCAGGGTGGAGTTCCATCATCATATATATCTGAAAGAAGATAAACATTATTACAGCGTTCCCCATAGGTTTACAGGGAAGAAAGTAAAGACTATATATACGACCAGAATGGTTGAGATCTACCATGATAATGTCCGTGTTGCATTGCATCAAAGAAACTACAAAATATATGGATACTCTACCATTAAAGAGCATATGCCTGAATCCCATCAATTTGTAGAAGGATGGAATACTGAGCGTTTTACCTCATGGGCATCAAATATTGGCGGATCAGTCGAGACTTTTATTGGATTACTAATAGAAAGCAAAGAACATCCACAGCAGGCTTTTAAGGCCTGCCTTGGCGTGTTGAATCTGGGAAAGAAATATAAAGATCAAGACATGGAAAAAGTGTGTAAGAGAGCACTGACAAATAATACGATAACCTTCCGCTTCATTGACAATGCACTAAAAAATAATGTTCACAAAATGGATGATGATCCTGAGGTGAACTTAAGACTTCCCTTGCATAAAAACATAAGGGGAAGGGAAAATTATAAATAAATCATTCTTTAAAACAAACAGATTATGGATCAAACAGCAACAATGCAAAAACTTGAAGAAATGCGCCTGAGTGGCTTTACCAGGGCCTATCGTGACATGATGTCAACAGGCATGAATAATGACTTTACTATTGATGAAGTAATATCGCATCTTGTACAGGCTGAATGGGATGAACGATACAATAAAAGACTTCAGAGATTAATAACCAATGCCAGGTTCCGGTATCAGGCATGCATGGAACAGATCGATTACGTTGAAAAAAGAAATCTGGATAAAACCATCATGTTACGACTATCATCCTGCGATTGGATAGCAAAAAAACAAAACGTACTCATCTGCGGGTCCACTGGCCTGGGGAAAAGTTATCTCTCCTCTGCTTTGGGCCATCAGGCGTGTCAGCAGGGTTATAAAGTCTTTTATCGTAATAGTATTAAGCTCTTTGATGAGTTGAAGATCGCCAAGGCTGACGGCAGCTACAATAAAGAGCTCAAAAAAATAGAAAGCCAGGATTTACTTATTATCGATGATTTTGGGCTTAAGCCTTTTGATAGTGTTCAGCGTTTAATACTACTAGAGCTGCTTGAGGACAGACACGGAGAAGGATCAACATTAATAACCTCACAATTACCTGTCAATAAGTGGTATGATGTTATTGGAGATCCAACAATAGCTGATGCGATCCTTGACAGACTGGTTCACAGTTCACACAGAATTGACCTGGATGGAGATACTTTGAGAGATAAATATAAAAATTGCTAATTTTAAACGAAGAATATCTGCGAAAATGAATGATGAAACAGGTGTCCGAAATCCTCAGGAACAGGTGTCCGCTTTCAGCGAGACTAAGTGTCCGTTTTAGTCAGGACTGACTGTCCGTTTTCAGCAGGACTGAGTGTCCGAAATCACAGGAATATGCATCCAGGTTAAGAATTTGTAATTCTTGCTCCATTTGCTTGCGATCGGTAATGTCGACACTTATGTTGGCGTAATGGTCCTTGTCAACAAGGAAGACCGATGTCAGATATGCCCGCCTGGTGGCCTCGAAAAAGGTCTCAAAAACTTGTGATTTCCCGGAGGATCTTACCTGCTTCGCAATCTCAAAATATGGGGACATAACCTGAGGTCCAAAAAGGTCAAGTGCATGTTTACCTATTGCACTTTTGACTTCCAGGCCGAGACTGAGTGCAGCATGTTCATTTATTTCGCTGATTTCCCAGTCCACAATACGACCGGCATCATCACGTATAAGTTTATAAATTATACAGTTGGAGGGTGACTGACTCAGGAGAGCTTCGAAGCGCTTTTTACTGTTAATTAAAGTTATCTCCGACATTTTGCGTTCTGTGATCTCTTCGACTCGCCCAATAAGGCGTACCACAATGCCATTTTTATCACATTGTGTTTCGGCTATCGCGTGAATAATTCTAATGGCTCCATCTTTCTTTATTACCCGGTATTCAAGATCATAAGGTCTTATTCCGTTTAATGCATCAGTAAAAACAGATAGGACATTTTCACGATCATCGGGATGAACTAAGTTTTCGACAAAATATTTGAAAACCAGTTCTGTTGGCTTCTCTCTATCAACATCGAAGATTCGAAACATATTCTCCGACCAGCACGATGTATCTGTTGAAACATCATAATCCCAGCTTCCTGTATTTCCAATACGTTCTGCTTCTAATAAGTTTTGCTCACTATTTTGTATTTTTTTTATCAGCTTCTTCTGAGACGCTAAACGAACTAAACTTAAAAACAAACCAATTAGTATTATTATAAGCATTAAGATAATTCCTGCTAGCCATGCCTGTTTCCGAAGAGGCAGATAGATTTCCGATTTATCAACCTTGGAGACCATGTACCAGTTTGTTTTAGGGATATCAGTTAAGTAAGTAAGGACACTTTTACCGCGATAATCATCCCCTTCAAAAACGCCAATCTTTCCTGATACTGCCTGAACTGCAGGTAACTTTGTTTGTGACAAGGCAATTTTAAGGGTCAGGACCGGCCGGTTATCATGCCTGAGATTGTTTAAAAAGACAACTGAGTCCCCTTCTCTTTCAACAATAGTTGTCTCTGCTGTTTTGCTTGGGGTGGGCCATTTCTCAATTATCGGATACAGATATGTGTTTGGATCGCAACACATTATTAATAAGCCAATAAGTTCCCCCCTGCCATCTTTGAGCCCTGAATAAATTGGAGTAATAAAATCGAGATGAATTTCATTGTTCCGCCCATATCTGTGGAAATCCGAAACCACAGTTTCTCTTGTATTTATGGCTTTTTCAAGATACTGTTTAAAAATGCTATACTCGTAATTAACATATATTGAGGCATTTAAAACAAGGTTTCCTCTTTTGTCGATTAATATTATATCCTCATAGCC
>CAIPJU010000927.1 GCA_903865465.1 uncultured Bacteroidota bacterium | reverse complement strand
GTTTGCCAAAAGATTTGCGTGCGATGACGTATAAAGCAAAGGAGCTTGACGTTGATGTTCCAGTTCTTACTTCCATTATGGAAAGTAATAAGAAACAGATAGAGCGGGCAATCAGAATGATTTTATTTACGGGCAAGAAAAAAATAGGGGTATTAGGTTTCAGTTTTAAAGCCGGCACAGACGATCTGCGTGAATCGCCGATGGTGACATTAATCGAGGCGCTGATCGGTAAAGGCATGCAGTTGTCAATTTATGATCGGGATGTTTCGCTTGCTCGATTGTTCGGTGCAAATAAAGAGTATATTGAACGTGAGATTCCCCATATATCGCAATTGATGAGTGCAACTGTAGATGAAGTTTTAGTTGAAGCAGAAGTTCTCATAATTGGAAATAAGAATGAAGAGTTTCGTGCTATTGAGGCAAAATTGCGGAATGATCAAATCGTAATTGACTTGGTTCGTATTTTTGGCTCTCGGGTATCGGATGAGCAGTATGTCGGAATTTGCTGGTAAAGTCGTTTTGTAACCTTTTATAACAAATATAGTTTCTACGTAGGTTACTGAGGTTAAGATGCTCGTCAAATATGAGGGCTACTCTTGGGCTTTCCAAAGCCACCCACTATCCGAAAAGTCATGACAGGTGGACTATGCTAAAAGTTGAAGTATTGATGGGAGAAGGATTTGATATCTGGCTTCATAGCTATTTCCTTGTAGGCCTAATACAACTAGCCCAGCGTAATGAAGTTAAGCTCAGTTTTGTTAGAAATCCTGATTGGACGTGTTGTAAGGTTTTGTTGCATGACGGGTACCCACTTTTTACTATAAAATGTACGGATAATGCATGTAATTATTCACGGATTATCAGTTTTGATCCTAAAGATCAATCAGACGCATGGCAAATTAGAGCGCTGGATGAATGCGATGTATATTTTAAGCGTAGTACTTATGCGCCAGATACAGGGTGTCTTACAAAGTCGCAACAGCTTAAGGTTCTCCCTATAAACCCCATGTTTGCAACGTGGAGTTCTGATGCACCAGTTTGGACATTGCGAACGTGTGTAGATTTTGTTCGAACGTCCTTAGGGCAACTATCGAGTCGAAGGTCTCTTCGAACTACAATAAATGCTTTAATAAAAAGTAGCTATGGACTTGCCACTCTTTCTTCTTTAAACCATTACGAAGACGCCCCCACCAGTTTCAAGCGTAAACAAATTCTCTTTCAAACTCGCTTGTGGGATCCTGAACAGGAAGATGGTTCAAGGGTTGAGGCTTGTAACAATGAGCGTGTAGAAATGGTACGAATACTGAGAAATAAGTTAGGGAGGCGACTTGTTGGGGGACTCATCCGTACACCTTTCTCTGAAAAACATTACCCAGATCTTCTATCGGATCTCACACCAACTTCAAGAGTAAAGCGACCTGAGTTTATTCGTTTATGCCGTCAGTTCCTTGTGCGCGTAAATATCAAAGCGCTTTTTGATGCAACTCCCTATAGTCTTGGGGAGTCGCTCGCAGCAAACAACTGTCTGGTGAGCCAGACAATACGGAACAACTTTGCGTCACCACTTGTTGAGGGCAAGCATTATCTTGGGTTCACTACGCCAGATGAATGCGTTGACGTATGTCTTGAATTACTCAACTCGGACGAGAAAGCTAACATCCTACGAAAAGAAGCGCATGAATATTACCGTACAGCTGTTCGACCAGTTGAGGCAATGAAGACATTTCTGACTCTAGCAATGTCAAGATAGATATATCTCTGCGAATTGCAGTTGCTACAGTAAAATTGAAAATTTAAATAACATACTGAAAAGGAGAGGAATATATGTCGGAAGTGTTAACGGTAGTTATTACGTCTATTCAGAAACCAACTTCGTGTGTCGAGGCCCTTGCCAACCGGTTGAAACCACTGGGAGCATCTTTAATCATAATTGCAGACAAGAAGGGGCCTTTTGAATATTCTGTGCCGTCTGCGGAGTTGATTTCACTTGAACAGCAGTTGAGCTTGCCGTTTAAGCTTGCTCGTTTGTTACCAACTGATCATTACGTTCGAAAAAATATTGGCTACTTATTAGCTATAAAACGTCGTACTCAGTGCATTTATGAAACTGACGATGACAACATGCCTGGCGAGGCTTGGCAAATGCGTACTATACATACTAAAGTTCAGCGTGTTGCACACAGTAGTTGGGTGAATGTTTTTCGCATATTCAGTGATAAACTGATATGGCCTCGTGGATTTCCACTTGCGCTGATCACTGATCCTACGACCTATGCCCATGATCGCAATACCTCCATAGAAGCATTTGATGCCTTCATCCAACAGGGTTTAGCTGATAACTCCCCCGATGTTGACGCAATCTGGCGCTTGGCCCTGGATAGTGAGTTCAGTTTTAATTCTGGTCCAAGCGTCTTGCTTCAGCCTAACTCTTGGTGCCCATTTAATTCCCAAAGCACATGGTGGTGGCCTCCTGCGTATCCTTTAATGTATCTGCCATCTCACTGCACTTTCCGAATGACCGATATCTGGCGCAGCTTTGTTGCCCAACGCTGCCTTTGGGAACTTGACAGTGGACTCGTTTTCCACTCTAAAGAAGTCATCCAAGAACGCAATCCCCACAAGTTG
>CAIPJU010000926.1 GCA_903865465.1 uncultured Bacteroidota bacterium | reverse complement strand
TCATGAGAAATTTAAGAAACACTTTGTTCCTGCTTTCCCTATTTGCCTATGCTTCGTGCAGCAAGACGGATACAGCAGTTGTCTCTGCACCGCTGATCAAAGTTGGTGTACCAGTTAGTAACCTGGCTCCTTTGTCGGGTTCAATCAAAGGAACGATGCTTACTAACCTGGTCTATTCTATATCAGGCGATGTAACTATAAACGCGAAAGATACCTTGTTGATTCAGGAAGGTGTCAAAATAAATATTTCCAATGGTGCTAACTTTATAGTAAAAGGCATGTTGGTAAGTCTTGGTTCAAAAAGCGCCCCGATTACCATTACCGATCCCACAAAAACTAAGGCTCCGGGCAATTCATCCGCCGCAACAGATCCTGCTTATGTAGGAGGATGGGGTGGTATTTACTGTGACGTGACATGTCCACTTCTAGTCCTTCGATGGACACATCTTGATTTCGGTGGCGCTGGTCTGGTCGCACCACCTTTCACTGGTCCAGCAACGGGTAGTAAATTCATTATTTACTGGCAGAATCCAAATGGAAGTTTTATCATGGAAGACTCATGGCTTTACGGAAGTCCTGATGATGCCATCCGCTTTTATGGAGGTCATATCAATATGATGAGAAATACAATGGAAAAATGTGGTGGTACAGGTGGTGATGGATTTAATGCCAAAGGAGGAACTCAGGGAAATATGGCTTATAACCTGATCATCGGTAGTGCCACCAACGGTACAAAATCAGCCAATGACGGTGCACTTGGCTCCACTCAGTGTCAGATTGCCATGTACAATAACACCTATGTTAACTGCGGATACAGAAATTCCGGAACTTTCGGAGCTCGCAGTGGTTCTATTGAAGTGGAAAATAATTCAAGAGCATTGGCATACAATAACCTGATTGTGGATTGCAATTTTGGCGTTCGTATTGCCGGAGGTAACGATGTTACAGCAAAAGTTTACCTGGCAGATACTTTGAGTCATGCAGAGGGACCTATTTTTAAAACTGCCTATGGTTACAATTACTTTTATGCAGATAATGTCGGCCAGGCAAATCAGTTTGTTCCGACTAACATTGCCCAGGCAGTTGTTACTCATCCTCAAGCAACTGACATACCCAACATGGCTGCTTTTTTAGGTCCTAAGTATACCTTTGGTTTTCAATATGACGGAACCGCATTGGTTGGCCAGAATAATCCGAAGTTTGTTAACTACCCACTTCCCAACCTTAATTATCTCAATCAGGCCTCTGTAGATGCCTTCGATTTCCATCTTCAGGCAAGTTCTCCGGCAATAGGCAAAGGATATACTGCTTTCGCACCAATTGTTAATGTACCTATTGATAAGACCTTTGGTTCGAGCGGGATTACTCCTCCGGGGAAAGATATTGGTTGTTATCAGATGGATGGAACAGGGAATCAGCACAATAATTGAAACCAGTTCATAAAGTAAAGAGGACGAGCAATCGTCCTTTTTACTTTTTAGTATTTTTATTGAAAAGACAAAAAGTCCTTCTTAACTTGTAATAATGCACCTGAAATTATTCTTCTGCCTTTTATTTGTATCTATAATTGTTTTGAATTGCAATAAATTGCCTGATGGGAAGGACGATTTAGCCAATACTCCAATTTCCGGATTGCAGCCAGTTGATTCGGTTAAAAAAGCAATTTATGACCTTACGCTGGTCGAAAAAACCGCCATTTTTGGAAGCATCCCTGTCGTAACAAATCTGGTGCGTCAGGATCTCCTTGAATTATCCGGACTTGAATGCAGCAGAACTAATCCAGGGTTATTGTATACCCACGAAGACAGTGGAAATAGAAATGAAATATACATTACAAATTCCAAAGGCGATGATTTAGGGAAGATTACACTCGATGGTATTTTTAACAGGGACTGGGAAGACCTTGCTTGCGGTCCCGGTCCGGAAAACTCAAAAAGTTACTTGTATATAGGCGATATAGGTGATAACGATTGGATTTATCCGGGAATAGTAATTTATCGTTTTCCCGAACCGGTTTTGACTGCTGCTGGACCACAGACAAATGTACATGTAGTTCCCGATGTACTCAAATTTTCTTACCCCAAAGGTGCGGTCAACGCCGAATCTTTGATGTTGGATCCGCTGACGAAAGATCTTTATATCATGACTAAAGAGGTAGGGCAAAGTAATTTATTTGTTGCACGTTATCCGCAATCAACAACCTTGACAACAAAACTTATTCATTTGGCATCTTTCCCATTTGACCATTTAACATCAGCCGATATTTCAGTAGATGGTTCTGAAATACTTTTACGAAACAACAATCAAATCTGGTATTGGAAAAGACTATCGAATGAAACTGTTTTGTCTGCCTTGCTTCGGACTCCTATGGAGGCTCCTTATTTTAGAAATGAACGCCAGGGAGAGGCAATTTGTTTTGCTGCAGATGGAACGGGTTATTATACGGTCTCTGAGATACAAAAATATCCTGAAGCTATTGATGCATTGTCTTTTTATAAGCGGAATTAGTTGTTTGTAACATGGGAATCATGCTACCAACTTACTATCTGTTTCAGTTATTCGGATGAGTGGCTTACAAGAAAGATTGTATGTGCAGTTTTTGAACAATCAAAGTTTGAAATATGGTCTCCTGGCCCTGTTTCTCTGTTCATTTTCTGATGCTTCCATATTCCCGGCACCTGTTCTGACTGTATTTATTTTGTTGGTCCTGGTGAATTACCAAAAAGCAAAACACTTTATTATCCTGGCAACTTTAGGAACCTTTTCGGGTGCATTGGCCGGGTATGTTATAGATTATTTATCTTCTGAGAATCTGAGTCTCGGCTCTGGAGGTTTCATCCAATATCTCTGCACCCACGTGCCTGGATTTACGAAAGAGGGATTTCAAAATATACAATTGCTTTATGCGAAATGGAATTTTGGGATCTTGTTTATGGCCTCTTTTCGCCCACGCATCTCAAAATTAAATGTGTGAATAATGTAAATCAACAAAATAATTGCGTAACAAACCTTTAATAGAGTCTGGGTAACATTGTTTCATGGAAAAACTACTTATCATCAACGGGCATCCTGACAAAAAAAGTTTTTGTTTTGCCTTAGCAGAAAGTTACAAGAAAGGTGCAGATAGCTCTGGAGCTGAATGCAAATTGGTTCATTTAATTGACTTGCAATTTAACCCCATACTAACTTACGGTTATCGGGTAGTTTCAGAACTTGAGCCGGATTTGCTGCAAATGCAGCAGGACATTCAGGAAGCAACCCATTTGGTAATGGTATATCCGAATTGGTGGGGTACCTACCCGGCTTTATTAAAAGGATTTATAGAAAGGGTTTTTCTACCCAATTTTGCTTTTAAATATCTTGAAAAATCTCCATTACCCGCCAAATTATTAAAAGGCAAAACTGCCCGTCTTATTGTGACTATGGACACACCAAAATGGTATTACTGGTTAATCAATAGAAGTCCCGGGCATAATTCCATGAAAATCGGAATCCTGGAATTTAGCGGTTTTAAGCCCGTGAAGATTTCATCGTTTGCTGGCATAAGAAATTCAAATGACGCGAAAAGAAAAAAATGGCTGGAAGAAGTTGAGGAATTGGGTAAAGAACTTAAATAGTACTAAAAGAAGGATATGAAACCACCCTTTACATTGGAGCAGTTCATAGCAATTTTTAAAATCTACAATGAGTCGGTTTTTCCGATGCAAATCATTTTTTACCTGATAAGTGCACTGGTTATTTATCTGGCCATAAGACCTAATCCAAAATTCAGTAAAATAATCAGCATTATACTTTCATTTTTTTGGTTGTGGATGGGTATTATTTATCACATTGTTTTCTTTACAACAATCAATAAGGCCGCATACTTATTTGGAGGATTATTTATTATTCAGGGTATTTTGTTTTTAATTTATGGTGTTTTTCAAAACAAGCTGTTATTCCATTTTCAAAGTAATAAGTACGGAATTGCAGGAATTTGTTTGATTTTATATGCTTTAATTGTCTATCCAATTTTTGGGTTTTTCAGGGGGCATATTTATCCTTCTTCACCGACTTTTGGGTTGCCTTGCCCAACAACCATTTTCACGTTTGGCATTTTATTACTCAATGAAAAGAAAACCCCGGTTTTAATTTTAGTTATCCCTTTTGTTTGGTCAATAATTGGTTTCATGGCAGCCTTTCAATTCGGTATTTTAGAAGATGCAGGCTTAATGTTGGCAAGTTTACTTGCAATGTCTCTTTTGATATATCGGAATAAATTACTGTTTCAAAAGCAAACAGCAAATTAGAAAGTTTAAACAATACAATGATTTACTTTGAAAACAATTAAAAGTATGTTAGCAATAGGTTGGATAAAAGCCTTTTACATACTGTTTGCCATGCCCATCATTTTTGTTGCTTTGCTTCCTAAAATCAGAACTATATATAAAAAATAGAAATCATAAATAGTGATGATATTTATATTTGTCTTATTCGGGCTGCTCATAGTGGTTTTACTCTTTGGCAGGATAAACTTGTCTTTACAATTCAGGAATCAGGTAAATGAACTTTTTGGTCAATCCGAAAATATTTCTGACAAAGTCTTTCATAAAAATGAGTTTGGCAATTTGCCTGGAAAAAACGGTGAAAATGACCACCTACTTTCAGAGTAAATTGACCACCCATTGCCGAAGCAAATTGACCACCTGTTGCCAATTCAAAATGACCAGTGGTTGCCGGAGCAAAGTGACCACCTAAAAACAATCCTTTTTT
>CAIPJU010000925.1 GCA_903865465.1 uncultured Bacteroidota bacterium | reverse complement strand
GTAATAAATATTTTATTCTGGTTTAATCCGGTATTCCTTCTCTTCAGGAAAGAAATCCTCCTGAATCATGAATATTATGCAGATAATAAAGTTCTGATAGTCAGAGATCCTGTTGATTATCAGAAGTTGTTATTAAATGTTTTATTGCAGAATAATTCAGGTTACCTGGTCAGCAACTTTAAATATTCATCCATTAAGAAACGGTTAATCATGATGACTAAAAGCTATCCTCTGCACAATGCTGTTCTTAGAAAGATTTCGGCTATCTCCTTATTACTGCTGATTGCTGTCACTCTGGCATTCAGCCAGGTAAGTAATAAGAAAAACAATATCAGGTATTTTGAGAATGAGTGGTGGTATCCGATTCTTAAAAAACACCACATTCAACCGCATGCCTTCAATGGATTTTCGAATGTCTTCGAGATGGGTACCACAAATTCAGTAGATAATAAGATTGTTACCTTAGAAAACGCCTTCTTTCTAATAAAGTCTGATAGCGACAGCTACACAATCATTAAAAGCCCGCTGGCCTATCACGACATTGAAAAAAAACTTATCAGAGGGGATAAAGATGTAACGATCGAGGTTTTTAAATATAAATCAAAGAGGATAAAACCAGTTATTAAATCCTCAAGCACGGGATTTACCTATTATTTAAAATAAGAATCAGGAAGCTAAGGTAAATCAATAAACAGAACCTTCAATATTGACAAGTGCAGGGATAATATGAACAACTCACAGAATATATTTTGAGTCTCGGCAGAAATGAGGGATATTTAAATAATATTCACTTCAAACTCAAATTATGAAAAGGTCTGTGGAGCTTGTTTTAAACCTGATATTCTGGTGTATCATAACTTACATCTTTTTCTACCTTGCCAAATCAAATTCGCATATAGCGGCTAATTCAGTTAATAATTATGGAATGTTCCATATTCCCTGGCTGGCTTTTGTGGTCTTTTTTACGGTTCTGCCTCCCCTTGCCAACTTCTATATCTTCTACCTGATACTGGTTCCTAAACTGCTGGTGCGAAAAAAGTATTTACTTTTCATTGCACTTGCCCTGATTTCAAGTGCCCTGACTGGTTACGGTTTCAGAATGACCATTGGGGGTTATGCCCCTCCTGTGAGCAGATTTATCTTCAATACTCTGCTGGCACTCTTCTGGGGTATTACCGGCAGTGCAGTGAAGGGGATCTTTCTCTGGGTTGACTCACTTGCTGAAAAAAGGAGTCAGGAAAAAAAGAGTCTGATGATTAAAAACGCCCTTCTGATGCTGCAGGCACAGATAAATCCTCATTTCCTGTTCAATTCGCTTAATAATATCGATATACTTATTGAGGAAAATCCTAAAGTTGCTTCCGAATATTTAAAAAAACTTTCAGATATCCTGAGGTATGTTGTTTACGAAACAAAGGAGGATGAGACGGAATTATCGAAAGAGTTAGTTCAGATTCAAAGCTATATAGACCTCCAGAAGATCAGGACAAATAACCCGGATTATGTTAAATTCAGGATTAACGGTGAATTTAAAGAGAGGCAGATAGCACCGATGCTTTTTCTTCCATTCATTGAAAATGCATTCAAACATTCTAAGAATAAGACAATTGAGAATGCCATTGAAATTGAGTTTGAAGCAACAGACAGCAAGGTTAGAATGGTTTGCAGAAACTTCTTTGATCCTAAGCAGATTAATATAGTTAAAAATGAAGGAACAGGTAATGAAACAATAAAACAAAGATTAAATTTACTTTATCCTGATAAGCACAGTCTGTTGATTGAGAAATCAGGCAATTGGTTCAAAGTGACACTTGAAATTTCATCGGAAGATGGTAATTAACTGCATCATTGTTGAAGATGAGCCACTGGCATTAAAGAGAACCGGGGAATTTGTAAACCAGGTCTCTTATCTTAATCTTTTGGCTTCATTTACAAATGCCTTTGATGCCATCGGCTTCCTCAAAAATAATGTTGTTGACCTCATTTTCCTCGATATTGAGATGGATGGATTTACCGGGATCGAATTTATTGAAGCTCTATCGGGTAATCCTCAGATAATCATTACGACAGCCTATGATAAATACGCTCTAAAAGGTTTTGAGCTGAATGTTGCCGATTATCTTCTGAAACCATTTCGCTTCGAACGTTTCCTGACTGCCACAGAGAGGGTATATACCACTCTTAACAAAGAGATTAAGGAGAAGACCTTCATCTTTGTAAAAACAGAATACAGACTCGAACGAATTGCCTTCTCCGATATTTTCTTCATCGAAGGAATGGGTGATTACAGAAATGTACAGACCCTGAGCAGAAAAATCCTGACCCTTAAGACCTTCTCCGATTTTGAAACTGAATTACCCGGCAATAATTTCTGCAGGGTTCACAAATCGTATATAATTGCCATCGACAAAATAATTTCAATTGAACATAACAGAGTTAAAATTAAAGAAACGCTAATCCCTATCAGCGACAGCTATAAAGAACTGTTTTTTAATAAGATTGGAATAAAGAGCACATAAAAACCAGGTTGTAGATCCAGTTACTAAAATAGAATTTGAAATTCGGCTTATTAGAACTGCAGAAAATTATTCTACTTCGACAGATAAAACGTGACTCTATTTCAAGATTTTTTACCCCGCCCCAAGAGGTGAAAGCTGAAGAACAGGCCTGTTCCTATTGGGATAAAGGGCAAAAACAGGAAGGTTTTTCAAATCTGTCAAAGTAGAATTAATCTTCTGGCATAGAATTTGTTTGTTAGATAAACCATACCTGACAACCGCAAATTACAATTCTAACACCTTCTGCCCATGAGTTTTTTTAAAACCAGAGTTAAATTAACCATAATTCCGGTAATTCTTATATTTATCCTGCCCCTGGGGCTTGCAGGCCAGAACAACAGTCAACTTATTCAGGACTCAAACCCAAACTCTATTGTGAAAATGCTTCCTTCACAAATAACCAGTGGAGCATTCAAATCAATAGAGGACTATATAAATGGAAATGAGGAGAACCAGTCTGAAAAAATATTTCTTCATCCCGACCGTCCCGATTATATGCCTGGTGATACAATCTGGTTTAAGGCATATCTCTGGTATGGCTATGACCAGTTGCCTGATACCCTGAGCGGGATTCTGTATGTTGATCTCATAAATGCTGAAGACAGTGTCATTCTCAAGCGGAAACTACTTATTCAAAATGGAAGCTCATTTGGAAATTTCTGCCTCGACTCGACTCTTATCCCTGGTACTTATAGAATAATTGCCTATACCAGATATATGTTCAATTCCAATTCCGGAGAACCATTTTACCAAAATATAATAATTAATCCTGAGAGAAAAAACTTCCATTTTGAGTTTAATCCGGTTATAATTAAACAAACAGGAGGTGATTCATTAGAGCTTGGATTCAGGTTTTTTGAATTAGACAGGTCAGGTGATCTGAACAATAACTTCAGGCATAATTTAGCCTGCAGTTTAAAGATTGGCCGCACTCTTCTGAAATCTGACAGTATCAGGAGTATCAATACCAGGAAAGAAGTTCTGAAATACTCTCTTGCCGGCATTGGGAAAGCTGATTCCATTGCCGAATTCGAAGTTGAGATAAAGGATGATCGTTTAACATTTAACAAGAAGTTCCATATCCCTTTACGCGAGGGTATAGACCTTCAGTTTTTACCTGAGGGTGGAACCCTGGTTACAGGGTTGGAGAGTAAAATTGCCTTTAAAGCTATTGGAACAGACGGTTTAAGCAGGGAAGTTGAAGGTGAAATTAAAACCATGAATGAGAGAGTAGTCTGTACTTTCAAAAGTCTTCATAAAGGAATAGGCACCTTCAGGTTGACCCCTGAAATGAATGAGAAGTATTTTGCTCATTTCTGGTATAAGAATCAAAAATATAAAATCCCATTGCCCCCGGTATCTGAAAAAGGGTCGGTTATTTCAATCTGCCGGACGGGAAAAAATCAGGAACCTTATCTATCGATAAAGAAATACCCTTCCGTAGATTTGGTTCAAAAATATATCGTGGGCAGCTCATACGGCAAGATATGGTTCTCAGCAGCGATAAACTCATTAAAGGATTCGTGCAGATTACGCATTCCTTTGGAATTACTCCCTGAAGGTGTTTGCAGACTGACACTTCTATCTGCCGATTTTCATCCTGAATGCGAACGGCTGATCTTTGTCGATAAGCAGCAAAGAATTAAAATTGAAGTTACCCCTGATTCGTCCGCCTATGCTGCACGTTCTGAAGTAAATCTGGCAATAAAAGCCAAATATCTGGATGGCACTCCGGCAATGGCTGACCTGTCAATTGCTGTAGTTGATAAGGAACAAATTTCAGAAACTGATAATGGTTATGGGATCAAAGCCTTTAAACTGCTTGAATCAGAGCTTCATGGAAAGATTGAAGATCCAGCCTCCTGGTTTAGAGATGACACTATCATGAACCAGCCAAATTTAGATTTATTACTTTTAACAAATGGCTACCGAAGGTTTCTTGTTGACAGATCAGATACCAAGGGTCTAAAATATATTCCTGAAAAATCCTTTGACATATCGGGACAATTAAAATTTGAAGGGAATAAGGTCCGTGAGAAAAAGCTTAATTACAATGATATCAGCATTACCCTTCTCACAAAAACCCATAATTCCTATATTGCGCTATCTAAACCCGATAATCAGGGTCGGTTTACATTTCAGATACCACTCCGGAACGGAAATTGCAAATCACTATTACAGGCTACTACATTAAAAGGCAAGCCCTTTAATGGTGAAATATCTCTCAACCATCCCGGCGTCCTGCCCCTATTTTACCCACCGGCTTCATCAAATTTCGCCAATGTATCTCCTGTTATTGAAAATGTTAACAGGGTGCATTCCGAAATGAAAACCGAAATTTCAAAATTGTCTCTCCCTGGTTCAATGTCCAAAACCTTAAATGAAGTAGTAGTAACCGCAAAAGCTAATCCCGGAAACTGGTGGCATAATTATGATAAAGATGCCTTAATGATTGCCAAACTGGATTCATTAGACCCTTCAGGTGACACCTACATGAGCCTGAATGATCTTCTGTGTAAAGAATTCGGAGCCAAAAAGTATGTGAATGCGAATGTTCCACTTGAGACTGTTTTGCTTCCTTGTGTACAAAACATTTGCGAAGGACCTTGTTTGCTGAAATATTTCCCTATATATGTAATCGATGGCAGAATCTACTGGAATGGAAAAGATTTTGATTTTACACCTTTGAATACTCTGTCAGCCTATCGCGTCAATGAGATAAAGAGGATATTAGTAATTCCCCCTGGAAAGAGTATTGCAATGTACTACGCCTACGACCCTATTATTGGCTTTCCCCAGTTTATTCTTCAGTCGTTGGTAATCATAGAGACCTATCCTGACAGCCACTATTATCGAGGCGATCCTCCCGGTGTAAAGACTTTTATTCTCGAAGGTCTCGATGAACCGCGTGCGTTTTACTCACCTTGTTACGAAGGTCAGGAGAAGAATAATCCTGTTTATGATGGCAGGGTTACTCTCTACTGGAATCCTTCGGTTAAAACAGATATTAACGGAGAGGCTAAGGTTGGATTTTATACAAGTGACCGGATGACAAAGATAAAAGTCACAATCAACGGAATGGATTCTGCAAATGGATACCCTGGTGAAGGATCGGGAGTGATTGAGGTGAATGCAAGGAAGAATTAGATGCGGGTCAGCCTTATTATTACCTCACTGTGTTGCGGAAAATCGGAAAGCAGTGTATTCCGGTCTGCCAGTTCAAAATCCTCAAAATCGAATCCAGGAGCAACTGTACATCCAATAAGCGAATAGCTTCCTTCATCAACTATTTCTGACGCAAACCAGCTTCCTGCAGTAACTATAACCTGGGGTACTTCTCCCCTTTCAAAACCTCTTCCTACCTTTATTAATGAATGTTCGCCTTCACTGTTAATCAGATGAAGCTGCAGAGGAGAGCCATCGTAAAAATGCCAGATCTCGTCCTGCCTGATCCTGTGAAAAGCAGAAAAAGATTCACTGGTCAGCAGGAAATAAATACAGGTTGAAGCATTTCTGCTTCCTATGCACTCATTATCTGAAGAATAAAAAGGAATAATATCCTCACACCTGTAAGTTTCCCTGAAATAGCCACCTTCAGGATGAGGGATCAGATTAAGGCTTTTGATGATTTGCTCAAGGTCATTCATGATACGTAAACGCAGAAAAACGAAAAATAAATTTACAAAACAATAAAAGAGATAAAAGCTCTCTTTTCAAATGGCAAATCAGAGAGTTTCATTTCGGGCAGTCTCAATACCTGTTTTCTTTGAAAGAATCAGATAGTTTTTATTGTCAATCCTGCGATATTCGACACTGTCCATAAACTTCCTGATGAGATAGATGCCCAAGCCACCCACGGGCCTTTCCTCGGCGGGCAAGGTGATATCCAGCTCGGCTCTTTGAGTGGGGTCATATTCATGCCCATCATCGCAGATAGTTATGCTAAGCTCAGGGTTCGAATATGAAAAGAGTATTTCTACCCGGTGAACTTCGACATCATCATAGCCGTACGAAACGATATTTGCAAAAGCTTCTTCCAGTACAAGATTAAGCTGAAAAGTCAGGGAGGGTTGAAAACTCCACTCCCCTGCAAGCTGTTCTATAAAGTCGGCAATCCGGGAGAGTTCATCAATGTTATTATCGACCTGCAAAACCCTGGTTTCCGGATCCATATTCATCGTTTAGAGTTTTCAATAATCACCATACCAAATCCAACATTTA
The DNA here is from genome assembly GCA_903865465.1 of uncultured Bacteroidota bacterium. Taxonomy (GTDB): domain Bacteria; phylum Bacteroidota; class Bacteroidia; order Bacteroidales; family VadinHA17; genus LD21. The sequence goes on along the minus strand of CAIPJU010000925.1, from coordinate 3,833 downwards.
TATATCGCAATTATCAGGCACGTACATCCTATCTTATTTCTGATTACTACTTACTACTTACTACTTACTGGCTTAAACTATTCAGAGCTGAATCCCTTTCAGGGAAGACCTTAAAAATCAAGGAGAATCCGGCTATATCAAAAACTTCTTTAATTGCCGGCTGCAGTCCGCAGAGCAAAAGAGTACCACTTAAGGCTTTCATCTTTTTCTGGGCGGCAAGGAAAACTCTTAATCCGGAGCTGCTGATATAGTTGAGTCCCGAACAGTCAACTATCATTTTGAGGCATCCATCGTCAATAGTTTTAATAATGGGTTTTTCAAATTCGCCCGAGTTGGTACTGTCAATCCTTCCATCAATCGATGCAATTTTTATCTCATTAAGTGTTTCAACCTTTATATTCATAATCTGTTTTTTAGTTTAATATAAACGATCAATCTTTCCCATTGCCATTATAACAGATGGCAAGAAGTGTTATATCATCTGACTGAGGTGCTCCTTTCGAGTATTCTGCAACCTCGGCAAAAGAATCTTTAACTAAATCAACAACTGATCCCGATCCCTTTGAAGTAAGAAAACTCAGGAGCCTTGGTTCGCCGAAAAGTTCACTTTTCAGGTCAAAGGCTTCAGTAACTCCATCAGTATAAAGGTACAATTTGTCACCAATATTTAGATGAACTTTTTTCGAACTGAAATCAAAATCATCCATGCAGCCGAGGATAATACCTTCGGTCATTTCCAGCTTTATGACATTTCCATCTGATATAATGAAGGGCGGATTATGGCCGGCATTGACGTACTCAATAGAACCAGTCATGGTGTTCAGGATGCCATAAAAAACAGAAACAAACATACTCGAAACGCTTTCGTTGCAAAGAAGCCTGTTAACATAGCCCATACATTCTGAAGCAGAGATACCCTTTATTCCGGTGGCTCTGATCAGAGTCCGGCTTACAGCCATAAAGATCGCTGCCGGAACCCCTTTGCCCGAAACATCGCCAATTACAAAGCCAAGATGATCATTATCAATCATAAAAAAGTCAAAGAAGTCTCCTCCTACTTCCTTCGCTGCTATCATTGACGCATAAATGGAGAAATCAGAGCGTTCAGGGTATGGAGGAAATGTTTTCGGAAGAATTGCCTGCTGTATTTCACGCGCCGTCTGAAGGTCCTGCTGAATTGACACAAGCTGGTCATGCTCCCTGGTACTCTGCCAGATCATGTTAATCTCTTCGAGAGTTTTATTTATGGTAATCTCCAAATCATCGAAACTGATAGGCTTTGTGAGGAAGTCAAAAGCTCCACGGTTCATTGCTGTTCTGATATTTTCCATATCACCGTAGGCTGAAACTATCACTGTCTTCAGCCATGGACTCTTAAGCTCTTTCAGTTTGGTGAGGAGTGTAAGCCCATCCATCTCAGGCATATTAATATCCGAGAGGATAAGCCTGATTTCCGGTTGTTCAATAAGTTTTGCCAGAGCCTCAAGGCCATTATGTGCAAAGACAAAATCATAAATGCCATCACGGATCTGTCGCCGGAATTTTTGCCTGATAAGTGGTTCCAGATCAACCTCATCATCGACGACCATAATCTTTAAATTCATAATCAAATCTCTCTCCATATCATTACTTTATGAATGTTTGCTTACCGGGATCGATATAATAAACTCTGCGTATTCCCCCTCCTGTGAAATAACTTTCATTTCTCCATGATGCTCCCGGACAATAATATCAAAGCTTATTGATAAACCAAGTCCGGTACCTGATCCGGCAGGTTTGGTTGTAAAAAAAGGATTAAAGATCCTGTCGATAATGTTCTGTGGAATTCCTTTCCCGTTATCGCGGATCAGGATAATGACCTTGTCCTCATCCTGCCGGGTGCTAACCCTGAGAACCGGGAAATATGAATCTTTAAGTTCTTTCTTCTTCTGGGCTGTGGAGTAGCAGGCATTATTTATGATGTTCAGAAATACCCTGCTAATATCCTGGGGTACTACATTTACGAGACCAATTGTTTTATCATACTCGCTCTCAATCCTGATATTGAAGGTATTATCCGAAGCCCTCATTCCATGATATCCAAGTGCAACATATTCTGCGAGCATGGAATTAATATCTGTTGGCTGCATCTCTCCTGCCCTGCCCCGGGAGTGGAGCAGCATTCCCCTTATGATGCTGTCGGCCCGTTTCCCATGCTCATTAATCCTTTTTACATTGCTTTCAATGTCCTGAAGAATGCCTTTTATATAATCCGAATCTTTAGGACTGATCTTATCCGATAACTTAACAAGCTCTTCAATTACTTCTGCTACCAGTTCAATAGACAATTCCGAGAAGTTATTTACAAAGTTCAGCGGATTTTTTATCTCATGAGCTATTCCTGCAGTAAGCTGTCCCAGTGAGGCCAGCTTTTCCGACTGGATTAGCTGGGTTTGAGCTGCCTTCAGATCGGTGTTTGCCTTATTGATCTTTTCATATGCAAATGCATTATCGAAGGCAATGGCAACAAAGTTCGCAAGGTTCGAAAGCATATCAAACTGATACTGATTGTAAGCATTCTTCTTAAAACTCTGAGCCGAAATCACGCCAACAATTCTTTCATCTATCAGCATTGGAAGGTAAATCATGGATGATACAACTTCTCCGGCCTTGGGTTTAGCCCTGAAAGGGACATACCTGCTATATTCCGAATCTATATCATTCATGAAGACCGGAGTTGCATTTTCGACGCACCACACAGCAAAACGGTTCTTCTCGCTCATGGGAATCTCAAATGGAGGAAGTTTTGCCCCCTTTTCCATTGATAGCTTGCATTCAAGTTTTTTCTCAGGTTCATTATAAAGCATTATAAGGAAACTGCTTGCATCCATAAGGGAGTTAACATGCTGGTAAACAATAGACTGTATTGAATCAATATCGAGTGTTGACGTTATCTTCTTACCTATCTCATTCAGTGTCTTTATATTAGTAAAAGCAGTGTCGAGTTCATTGTTTTTATTTCTGAGTTCCGATGTTCTGAGTTCTACTTTTGCTTCGAGGGAATGGCTGTAATCCTCCAGTTTCTCATTCGATTCCTGAAGCTGAAGATAAGTTGACTGAAGGTCCTGAATAGTGAGAGTCAATTTCTCCTGCATTGATCGGAATGCAGAATTCAGCAGGCCTATTTCATCCTTTGAATTGATCAAAGGCAGTTCGACATCAAATTCACCACGGGCAAAGGTTTCCGTTGTCAGAGTAAGCCTTCGTAAGGGCCTTGTAATCGATCGCGATATAAGGACAATAATAAGGATGAGGATGAATCCTCCGCCGGTACCCAAACTTAAAACCATTATTCTTAAACGGGTTGCATCAGCCATGAGTTCCTCAACAGGAAAAACAATTCCAAGCGACCATCCATTCAGCGGAATCGGAGCATAGGAAATCCAGCTCAGTTTCCCCGTCTTGGCATTACGGTATTCTATTTCGGCAAAGCTTGATTTGCCATCTATCATGTTTCTACCTATTTTCCGCAGCTCAGTTGATTTTTGTTCATCTGCAATACTGAAAATGGTTTCATTCATTATAAAACCCTTTATAGGATGCGTAATTATAGTCCCTGCTTTTGAGATCATAAAGCCATAGCCTGACTGATAAACTTTTATCTCCTTAACAAATCTCTGGAGCCAGTCGAGGGAAAGGTCAACAGTAAGAATACCAATTAATTCCTTTTTTTTATCCCTTGTAGAACCGTGGCAATGTCCATCTCATGACTGTAACCTTACCGAACAATTTGAATTTAAGGCATCTCCAACTGTTTGCTGACTTGTTTATGGGAGCCGCAAAAGAGAATCCCC
>CAIPJU010000924.1 GCA_903865465.1 uncultured Bacteroidota bacterium | reverse complement strand
TTATAATTTTTTTTTGCTTTCAGTCAGAGGTTAAACTCAATTTCAGGTTAGTTGTAAAAAAATATATAGATTTGAAATTAGCAAAATAGCTTATATGATTCTTTGCTTAAATCAGAATATCACCTCTTATTTTAGCGTTGAATTTAAACCATACGATAGTAAGATATAGACTTTAAACCGGAAAATTCTTATGAATATTTCAGAAATGACCAGTAAAATGTTGTCCCTCGAAGGAAAGGTAGCTTTGATTACCGGAGGGGCATCGGGAATAGGATTTGGTACTGCAAGAAGACTCGCACAGCTTGGAGCATCCATAGCAATCCTTGACATTAATGACGATAATGGTGGAACTGCTGTAAGGGAAATCGAAAAATTGGGAGGGAAAGCGATCTACATCCATTCTAATGTGAGTAAGGCAGAAGAGTGTAAAATTGCAGTTGAAGAAACTGTTAAGGTTTATGGGAGGATTGATATCCTTTTTAATAATGCGGGTATTGCCATAAGGAAAAATGCAGTTGATCTTGAACCTGATGAGTGGGATCTGGCTCTTAACGTTTCGCTGAAAGGGCAATTCCTTATGACGAAATATGTAGTTCCTTATATGAGAAAAGCCGGGGGAGGCAGTATTATCAATACAGGATCGGGGTGGTCGTTAAAGGGAGGAGCCGATGCGATCTCTTATTGTGCAATGAAAGGAGGCACTCTGAATATGACACGGGCAATGGCTATTGATTTTGGTAAATACAACATACGCGTCAATACAGTATGCCCCGGAGACATTGACACCCCGATGCTCAGGAGTGAGTGCGAACAACTTGGAGGAACTTATGATGAAGAATATATAAAAAGCTGTATCTCAGGCCGTCCGATACAACGGATTGGTACTGTTGATGATGTTGCCAATGTTGTGCTTTTTTTTGCCAGTGACATGTCAACCTGGATTACCGGCGCTCACCTGGTAGTCGACGGAGGTGGAATTGCTTAATTATCAATTTTATACAATAGTAAAATGACACAAAAACCGAACTTTGTCCATCCTTACATTCCAAATTCTGCTCCTGCCAATAAGGAAAAAATAATGGAGGAACTTGGAATAAAGGATATAAGCGAGCTTTATGAGGATATTCCGGAAAGGCTCCGGTTTAAAGGGGAAATGAATATACCACCCGCTATTGCCTCCGAGCAGGAATTAAGAAAACATATGACAGCCATTTTAAACAAGAATATCTCATGCGAAGAAAACCTGAGTTTTCTGGGAGCAGGATGTGCCCAGCATTATGTGCCGGCAATATGCGATGAGATTACAGGCAGGGCTGAATATCTCACAGCCTATGCGGGTGAGCCCTACGAAGACCACGGTCGCTTTCAGACTCTTTTTGAGTACGAAAGCCTGATGGCTGAACTCCTTGATGTTGACGTGGTAAATGTCCCTACATTCGACTGGGGCCAGGCTGCCTGCAGTTCAATCCGTATGGCAGGACGTATCAGTTCAAGGAATGAAATGCTGGTTTCAGGCTCAACATCACCCGACAGGTTAAGCGTCATAAAAAACTACTGTGAACCTGTGATGACGATTGTGATTGTTGATTTCTCATCCGAAACAGGAATGTTAAATATCAGTGACCTGCTGAAAAAAACCGGGAGCAATACAGCCGGGATATATTTCGAGAATCCTTCCTATCTGGGATTCCTTGAAGAGCAGGGATCAGAAATAGCCGGCATAATTCATAATGCAGGAGGAATTGTTGTTGTGGGTGTTGACCCGGTTTCACTCGGAGTAATAGCCCCTCCCAGCCATTATGGGGCCGACATAACCTGTGGAGACATCCAGGGACTTGGAAACCACATGTATCTGGGTGGATCCCTGGGTGGATTTATAGGAACACGCGACGAAGAAAAATATGTAATGGAATATGCGTGGCGTCTCTTTGGTATCGGGAAAACAGCAGTGCAGGGAGAATGGGGTTTCGGAGATGTGGCTTACGACCGTACTTCATTTGGCTCAAGGGAAAAAGGGAAAGAATTTGTAGGCACGGCTGCCGCACTTTACGGAATTTCAGCCGCTGTCTTTCTTTCGCTGATGGGCCCGAAAGGCATGAAGGAGCTTGGCCAGCTGATTATTCAGAATGCTCTCTATGCTCAAAAAAGGATGACATCATTAAGCGGTGTCACACTTAGGTTCAGATCTTCTCATTTTAAAGAGTTTGTTGTCGATTTTTCTTCTTCAGGCAAATCGGTTGCAGAAAAAAACAGGGAACTGCTTTCAAAGGGGATTTTCGGGGGTAAAGATCTCTCGGCAGAATTTCCATCACTTAAGAACTGCGCACTCTATTGTGTAACCGAAATGAATTCAAAGGAGGATATTGATTCCCTGGTATCTGCTTTAAAGGAAATCCTGAAGTAATTGCAAATTAAAACGAACACGCCATGAATATTCAACGAATAAACCGGGTAAGAAATTTTCACCAGGCAAAATGGGATGAAGAAGTTATATTTCAATTGCATTCACCGGGAGAAAGGGGGATCATTGTATCCGAAGCTGATAAGGAAATACAGCAGGAGGTTGGAGATGGTATTTCATCGCTGCCTGCCGGTTTAATGCGCAGCGAAGAGCCTGCTTTGCCTGAAGTGGGGCAAATGAGAGTTCTGAAGCATTTCCTGCGTTTGTCGCAGCACACCCTTGGAGCCGACTTAAATATTGATATTGGTCAGGGAACCTGCACGGTAAAATACAATCCGAAAGTAAATGAGCTATTTGTACGAAATACGAAAGCATCGAAACTGCATCCTTACCAGGATCAGGAAACTATCCAGGGAGCACTGCAGATAATGCATAGTATGGACCTGTACTTCAGGGAAATTTCGGGTTTGGACCGTTTTACGTTCCAACCCAGTTCCGGATCGCATGCCATCCTCATCATGGCCTCTATAATGCAAAAATACCATACTTTGAGGGGTGAAAGCCACCGTGACGAGCTGATAACCACGATATTTTCACATCCTTCCGATGCTGCTGCAGCTGCCGTAAAAGGCTATAAGGTAATCACCATTTTCCCCGACAAAAACGGATTTCCGGATATTGAGGCATTAAAAAAAGCCGTTTCACCAAGAACTGCCGGCCTCTTTATTACCAATCCGGAGGATATAGGTATTTTTAATCCATTTATTGATGAATTTACACGTATTATTCATGAGGCCGGAGGGTTATGCGGTTATGATCAGGCCAATGCGAACGGGATTCTCGGAGTAACCCGGGCAAAGGAAGCCGGATTTGACATGTGCTTTTTCAACCTTCATAAAACCTTTGCTTCGCCCCACGGATGCGGCGGGCCTGCCGGAGGAGCTCTGGGAGTTACAAAGGCTCTCGAAAGCTACCTGCCGGTGCCTCTGGTTGACCTTAAAGAGGGGAAATACCTTCTTGACTGGGAGATTGAAAATACCATCGGAAAAACCAGGTCATTTTTTGGGCCATTCCCTGTAATACTCAGATCGTATGCATGGATAAGGAGTCTTGGCGGTGAAGGATTAAGAGAAGTCTCTAAAATTGCCGTTCTCAATAACAATTATATTCTGAAAAATCTGACTTCGATCGAAGGTGTTGAATCTCCATTTCCAGGAGGTAAGCACAGGATTGAACAGGTTCGGTATACCTGGGAGAAATTCCATCACCGAACAGGTGTCGATATTCATAATATAATCTTCAGAATGTGCGACTTTGGATTTCATTTATGGACGAGTCATCATCCATATATTGTTCACGAGCCATGCACCATCGAGCCAACGGAGTCTTATTCAAAAGCTGAACTTGATGAATATCTCGATACCCTCCGCTATATAGCCGAAGAGGCCAGGAATGATCCTGAGATGGTAAGGAATGCTCCCCATCGCAGTGTGGTTCATAAAATTGATGAAAGCTGGTTCGATGATCCTCAAAAATGGTCTATTACCTGGAGGTCTTTCCTGAAAAAGCATGGTAAAGAATTTGAAAAAAAGAGATAAAAGGGTTTTGGAAAATTGATACTTTGAACTCAAACAATCCCGCATAATGAAGAATGACAAAGATGAAGGGCTGAGAAGGGAGATTGGCGTTGTGGGATTGGCATCGAATATTATCAACAGCGTCGTTGGCGGGGGAATTTTTGTATTGCCTGCAATAGTTGCCGGAATGATGGGTGCGGCAGGGATTTTTGCCTACCTGATATGTGGAGTTATTATTATCCTGATTGCTCTATGCTTTGCCGAAATTGCCGGTAAGGTAACTGTAAGCGGAGGCGCCTACGCGTACGTTGAAGCTGCATTTGGACCTTTTGCCGGGTTTCTTACAAATACACTGTTTTTTTTCGGTTTTGGAGTTCTGAGCGATGCTGCAATTGCAAGTGCAATGGCAGGTATGCTGGCAATTTACTTTCCCGTATTTAATTTACCTTTCATCAGAGGAATGTTTTTCCTGACAATGTATGGAGGTTTCACGCTTGTAAACATCGCAGGGGTTAAACAGGGTATTAATCTGGTTAAAGTAAACACTCTGATAAAGCTCATTCCTTTAATTCTGTTAATTACCTATGGATGGATCGGCGTTTCAGCAAAAAACCTCCAATGGTCGCAGCTCCCGTCAATCAAAGATTTTGGTGAAGGCTCATTGATCCTGTTCTTCGCCTTTGCAGGAGGAGAAATGGCATTGAATACCAGTGGTGAAATCAGGAATCCGAAGCGCACAATACCTCTTGGATTATTCCTTGGCGTTGGTTCAGTTGTTTTATTATATATACTGATACAAACCGTTTCGCAGGGAGTTCTGGGAGCTGAACTGGCAATAAATAAAGAAGCGCCGCTGGCAGCAGTAGCTAAAAAACTAATGGGTGAATTTGGACTGGTTCTGATGATCTCGGGTGCTGTGATTTCCATCTTCGGAACTTTAAGCGGTGGCATACTCTCTTACCCGAGACTATTGTTCGCCGGGGCAAAGGATGGTCTTTTACCAGCTTTTCTGGCTAAGGTACATCCAAAATTTGCGACTCCTTACCTGGCTGTCTGTACCTATGCCTTGTTGGTGCTAATATTTGCAATATCGGGTAGTTTCAGACAGTTGATAATTGTTTCAAGCGCATCGCTACTGTTGATTTACGTCGCTGTTGTTTTATCAACAATTAAGCTCAGGCTAAGAAAAGATCCTTCTCCTCCGGGAAGCTTCAGGATTCCGGGAGGTATTGCCATACCCTCCTTCACCCTTGTGCTGATTGCCTGGTTTTTATCCAGGCTGTCCAAACCTGAAGCAGCCGGAATAGCTTTATTGATTTTAGCGCTGGTGATTATTTATTTAATAATGAAATTGATAAAAAAGAGGAGTGCTTTCGTGGCAACCAAGTAAATTTTTACATTAAGCCTCTTCGATTCTAACTTATAAACAGTACTATTATTTTTTTCGTTAATTTTACCTGATTAATTATCATTGATTTTCTTTAACCATGTCAGGATGTAAATGTAACATAGGCTTAATTATTCTCCTGGTTTCACTATTATCTTCCAGGGCTTATTCGCAGCAGATTAATTCCCGCGACAGTATAGCTGAGTATAACTACCAAAAAGCAGTAATGAAGCCCAGGGTGGTTTATTCGGTTGGAAGCAGCTTTCTTGTAATTCCTCATGTTGGCAGTGTCACTGGCTTTACATTTGCTCCTTCATTATCAGTACCCATATCTCCAAAGTGGTCGGTTAATGGCGGACTTATTGCAGGACGTTATTATTCATTGGGAAATTTTAACCGGGAAGGTATTATAAATGGATCATCCAACGAATTATCTGTTTATGGTTCAGCTAGTTATCATGTTAATTCACAGTGGACTGTATATGGTGGCGGAATTAAAAGACTTGCCGGGACTTCTCCTTTAAATATTCTTCCTAAAACCAGTTATACCCTTGGTTCTACCTATAATTTCGGGAATTTTTCAATAGGTCTGGCTGTGCAAATGTCTAAATGGGACAACAACTTCAGCCACTTTCCAATAAATGGCTCCCAGGGTTTTTATTCCCCTTATTAGCCGGGAATCATAGCCAGGGTGCGGGGATTGAGTAGGTTTTGAGAAGAAAAAATGGTTGCTCTCACCTACACTCTCACTCTTTTTGCTTTCCTCTCTGTTCCCGAAACCCTACTCCTTCAATACCACAGGTAATAGCCATAAACTTTTCCTGGCAAATCTTAAAGATATATTGTTGATTTATTATCTTCATTCAGGAATAATCACCTGTCCATTAGTATATATTTGGTAATTATTTGTATAAAAACTAATGATCTTAAATGAACAGACATATTGATTAGGTTTGAAACAGCTGTTATCATAGGTGCAGGTCCGGCAGGATTAACCGCTGCTTATGAACTTGTTACCAAAACCAACATTAAGCCTGTTATAATTGAGATGACTACTGATATTGGCGGAATTTCAAAGACAGTAGTCCACAATGGTAATCGGATTGATATTGGGGGACACAGGTTCTTCTCAAAATCTGAGATAGTAATGAAGTGGTGGCAGGAAATCCTTCCTGTTCAGGGTTCTGATTCAAAAGATGATATTCTCAGGGATATTTATTATCAGAAAAAGAGAACTCAGATAAGACTCTCACCCGACGGACCTGATCCTGAAAAGAGCGACAGGGTAATGCTCATCAGAAACAGATTATCACGAATTTACTTCCTCAGGAAGTTTTTCGAATATCCCCTTACTCTTAATGGTTCCACAATAACTAATCTGGGAATTATCAGAATTATTAAAATTGTCGGGTCTTATGTTTGGATTAAGATTTTCCCTGTTAAAAAAATAAGGACACTCGAAGATTTCTTTATCAGCCGTTTCGGTAAAGAGCTCTATAAGACTTTTTTTAAAGATTATACTGAAAAAATATGGGGCGTGCCATGTACCGAAATTGCTGCTGACTGGGGAGCACAAAGGATTAAGGAATTATCTGTGTCGCGGGCATTACTTCATTCAGTAAAATCAGTTATTAAAAGTAAAAAGTCAATAGAGCAAAAGAACACGGATACAAGTTTAATAGAACAGTTCCTCTATCCAAAACTGGGTCCGGGGCAGATGTGGGAAACAGTGGCCTCTCTTATCGAAGAAAAAGGAGGAATAATCATTAAGAACTCAGAAGTTGTTGAATTAAATATCACAGATTATAAAGTTCATGGAGTAAGTTATCTTAATAAAACCACTAATCTGATATCTGAAGTAAAAGGCGATTATTTCTTTTCTTCAATGCCGGTCAAAGAGCTTATCAAAGCAATGGGAAAGAGGGCACCTGTTGAAGTAAAAAGAGTGGGAGAGGGCTTACAATATCGTGATTTCATTACGGTTGGATTGCTTCTGAATAAATTGAAAATAAAGAATAAAAAGTCAGTTTTCACATTGTACGGATTGATTCCGGATAACTGGATTTACATCCAGGAACGTGAAGTGAAAGTTGGCAGAATGCAGATTTTTAATAACTGGTCGCCTTATATGGTCGCTAACATCGAAAAGGTATGGATTGGGCTCGAATATTTTTGTAACGAAGGTGATAACTTATGGAAAATGCCGGATGATGAATTTGTACAATTCGCAATTAATGAATTGGATAGTATTGATATCATTGATAAAAATGAAGTAATTGACAGCGTAATTATTCGGATGTCCAAAACGTATCCGGCCTATTTTGGAACATATTCTCAATTTAATGTAATCAGGGATTTTACTGATAAATTTGAGAACCTCTTTTTAATCGGAAGAAACGGGATGCACAAATACAACAATCAGGACCATTCCATGCTGACTGCCATTACAGCGGTAAGCAATATAATTTCCGGGGAAAAGTCGAAGGATAATATTTGGGATATTAATACGGAAGAAGTGTACCATGAAGAAAAAGCTGATTAATGTAAAAGCCGGATTGGATTCATTTTCTCAAAAAGGTAAATGGCAGAGCCTTATTGCCAAATATATCTCAGACGATTTGTTTTGGCTTTTAATAGCTTGCGGCCTCTTCAGGCTGGCATTCTATCTTTCGTTTAATAACGGAGATGGCTCGGGTGATTCAGACACTTACTGGAATTATAGTTCCAACATCTTCAAAGCCCATATTGATATTCTAAGGACACCCATTTATCCTTATCTCATTAAAATCGTGAAACTGTTCGGAATTAGTTCCTTTGTTCAAAATATTATTGTAGTGCAGGCTATTACCTCTTTTCTGGCTATTATTATTTTTTACAAAATAACAGGTTTCCTTATTCAAAACAG
>CAIPJU010000923.1 GCA_903865465.1 uncultured Bacteroidota bacterium | reverse complement strand
CAAATCGTTTTTCTGTCGTACGCATCGAGAGTGTCCGATTTCCAGTCGAGAAGGTAGATGTCGTTTCCCTTCCTGAAAATAACGTCAATGAACCCTATGACGCTGTCGGCCGCGCCGGCGTTTTCCGGTTTTGCAGCAAGGAACCCGCTGTGGCGGTCCACTGCCGCGGAAAAAAATGTTTCGGTAAGAAAATCTTTTTTGGGAATTTAGGCACTATAAATTTTTCATAAAAAAAAAGGGAGGGGCGCGAAAAATCAAGGCAAAAATCGGGCACTAAAAAAAATCAATATTCTGGAATTCTTTGAAATTTCAGAATATTGATCAAAAAAGAGAAATATTTTTAAATGAGATTGACTCTTATTTAAGAGAAATCTCGGTGATACTTTTCATCAGATACATTCTATCTAATGAGATGAAGGGGATAATCCAGTTATAGCTTCGTTCTGTGATACGATAGAATTGGTATTCATCATATACCATAGAATGGATTATAAAGGCTGTATCTATCTTTAGTTTTTGTTCCTGATGCATTTCAGTGGTAAAGAGAAATGCTTCGGGTGGTAACTCTGGAAATATCCAGAAGTTACCGTTCTTGTCTTTTATGGGTTGGGTCATGACTATTTGGTGATTTGGTGATTTAGTGAATTGGTGATTATATCTGATGTATATATTATAAGCATCAGGTATGTTATTTCAAGTGAGAGGATAGTAGAGTAAATCCTTTTATTCCTGCTCTGCAGGAATGAAAGATTGAAACGGATAGCCGTGCCCTTTAGGGTCTTACCCAAATTATTAACAAACCTATATATAATCATCATATACTTAATTTTTACTAATTCTAAAATATTCTATACCATGTCTTTTGTTATCTCCTCCAGGGTTTCCGTCTTTATCTTTCTTGTCGTTGTTGTACAGCAGTGAGCGGTATAATGCCCAGGTTTTTAATCTTTTCTTAAAGCTCTGAGCAGGATAATACTTTTTTTCGCCAGGTGCTAATATTAATATAAATTCATTGTAAAATAATATTCGTTCTATTTCCTGATCTAATAGTGTATCTTGTACATGTATTCCTTTTTCATCTTCATAAACACCAAAATAGGTATCTATCCATGTTAATAAAGTATCTCCTATTGACTGCCTCATCTGTCTGAGTTCTAATCTCTATGTCGGAGCTGAAATCAGTCCGCTTCCTGTTAGTCCCCACCCCTTTTCAATTGCTTTAAAATAGATGATCAATGAAGAGGCTACCATATTAAAGAAAAGGTTTCGTTGTGTAGTATCCCATTCTGTAAAGAAATTCATTCCGAAATCATCGACAGGTTTCCATGTATCACTATAATAATCAGAAAAAGCCATTAAAAACTGTCGGTCTTTGAATGAAGATGACGAACCATTTACACTATGATTAGTAGTCATATACATATAAGGAGTTTTATCTCCTGTTAAAGTAAATTTCTTAATACCTTTACCGTTAATAGTAAGCATACCCGTTATAGCAGGAAAGAAGGCTTCCATATCAACATTAGCTCTTACATCATCAATGAATATATTATCATGTTTCTCAGTAACTTCTTCATATAAGAAAGGATCTTCGGTAAGATTCTTATTTTTACCAGGAATCACACATTGAGGAATGACCTCTCCTATCGCATACCCCAAAAGACTTTTGCCGGATCTGCCATTGCTCTCTCCTATTTCACAATTCTTGCCATCCATGCCTATTACCATACGCTCACAGCTCTTATTCCTGAATCCATGAATAAGATATGCTAAGCCTGTCAACTTGCTTAAAAGATGCTGAAACTTCTCATACAGCTCAGGTATTGTAATTTCTTCGGCTACTTTTTTATCAACATGATCTTTCTTCATCGTCCTGTTCCAAAAGAAATCACTCGTATTGATAAGAAATTTAAGAAAATGACACTCCAGAGCTTTATCTGAAAAGCTTACATTAAACCAATCGTTAATACAATCAAAATCTTCAATCCTGCAATTCATCTCATCCAGTTTATCCTGATTCTTAGACAATAGTTTCCTGTCAAGTTTACTTGCTTCCATAAAATCATTCCCTAGATAGGTAGCATCAAAAGGTATTAATTTCTCCTGCCAAACATTACCTTCCAAAGCACTTAAAGGTTTTTCTTCTACACCTTTAGCTGTTATCTTCCAGTATTTATCTTTGAAATATAAAATTTTTGAATCTTTCTTTGTTGACTCAAAATTAGGTTCAATTATCT
>CAIPJU010000922.1 GCA_903865465.1 uncultured Bacteroidota bacterium | reverse complement strand
TTTCTCCGAGGAATTCAATCTTATCCTTCACAACGACAATATAAATGAAATGCTGGCTGTAGTTTTGGCTATTAATAAAGTATGCAAACTCTCGATTGAAAAGTCTTCATCTGTCATGATGCAAGCACACACGAAAGGACGTGCGATTTTGAGAAATAGTAATAATATAGATGAGCTTCATTTAATGCGGCTCGAGCTAGTAGAAAAAAATGGGCTTACGGCTACTTTAGAGCTTGCCGAATGAAGATATTTAAGCTAGTTCCTTCAATGATCTATAATCTTTCATATTCAGATGAAAAAGTGATATCACCTTCGGATATTCCTCTGAATAATTTTTAATTTGGTCAATAAAAGTTGAGTATTTACCATGTGTCCAAGGAGTTAATCCAATGGCTTCAATCTTTTTCTTCACACAAATATCAAGTATTTCAGTTACAGAAAATTTTTTCAGCGATATTACTTTATTTAATCTATCAAAAAAATTTCCCTGCCCTTGTGGTGTAATGGAAGTTGCGAGAAGACCTAATTCATCGGTATAGTTCCATATACTATCCTGGATTATTGATAGTTGAATGTTTGGATTGATATTCAAGTATTTCACTGATATGTGCTTTTTCATCCTAAATACTTTTGCATTACCCTTGTGATACGAATCATCAGAAAATATAAATGGATTAAGATAGTCTTGATCCCCAACAAATATTTCAGTCATTAGATAAGGCAGATCCATCGTTACATGATAATTATGTCCATAATAACTTTTGTTCATGATGTGAATGTATTCATCACTTAGAATGGGCATAACATACCCGATGAACATGTCTGAATTCCCAGCAAATTTGCCGCCGCCCTCAGACAGGCCTTCATTCAATACAACAAAACAGTCTATTTTGACTTTATGTTGTTTCAGGTAGTTAACAGCATCAAGCAAATCCATCCCTAAGCAAATTACCTTGCCTGATTTAGAAACTTGGATGTTAGGGTTACCAATTCCATTGTTGCGGTTACCTAATCCAATAAAACAATAATCGACCAAATAGATTTTTTCAAAAGGGAGGAATTCGTACTCTTTATTGCAGGGTCCACTGGCAAAATAGACTAGAGTCTTGGAGTTGACACCTTTTAATAATGGTTTTTGAAAGTTATAATTTATTGCGGCTAATGGGTTTATTATGAGCTTAATACTAGTACAAAATTACAAAATTAAATTGAATATCTGCTCTTATGGGTCCATTTTAAGCCTTTATTGGTGTTTTTGACCTCATAAATGGAATATATACCCTATATCATTGTTTTGGTCTTCTTAGAAGGGGAAGAAACCGGAAAACCTTCCCCTTCTTTAAAAAATGATGATATGAAAAAAGATAGACAATGATATGTATACTTTTCACGAGGATAGGGTATTCGCGCCTTCCATGATTCCTTTTGCAAAACTTCTAAACATGAAAAAACACACTGGCAGTAAACAACTGTTAACATATAAGATAAGTTGGTTGCGAACTCTGGCATACTTCAACCGAGAATGGAGCTATCAAAATTTATATAACTGGGCTAAGCGACAGAATTTTGACCTCGATGACCAGGTAATCCTTGACAGCCTTAAAAAATTTAAAGAAGAAGTCAAAACCTATACAGAAGAAACTGACTTAAAAAAGCTTTTGATTTGTACCCCGAAATACTTTGTCTGGGACAATCAGTCAATATGGAAGGAATGTAAAACAAAAGAAGAGGTAGCGAAGTATAAAAGCAGGATTGTCCTTCAGTATAATAAGGATAAAAGGAGCAACAGCAAAAATGAAATGGTTTTAGAACAGGTAAACAATGATCCAAGTATAAGTTTTGTCGAACTTGTAGAAAAGCTAGCTGGCAAAGTATGCAGAACCACAATATTGAAGATTATCCGGCAACACAATATTGTTCTGTCAAAGAAAAGTAGATTACAGACATTGATAGACAAAAAGTTAAATGAATTGTTTACTTATAAGTCTGATACCGTTAAAAGTGTTTTAACCTATAAATTACTTGGTGAGTGGATAGGTGTTAAGGAGTTGGAACTAAAGAGATTTATGAAAGATAATCCTGATCAAAAGATAAAATATCTGGCATTAAATAAAACTTTGAGAGAAAGGTTTAGAACTAGCAAAAACACAGCCAGGAAAAC
>CAIPJU010000921.1 GCA_903865465.1 uncultured Bacteroidota bacterium | reverse complement strand
TAAGTATTATTAATTGACAATACTCATTATGCTTTTCCTTATTAACAACAGGCATTAATAATAAACTCACATTAAAGCCTTTATAAATAATCCTTCCGGCAAGATTTTCTGAGTCCTCCCTTTGGTCGGAATTACGAAAGCATAATTTTGGAGGGGGGAGGACAAGAACAGCGTGCTCGAGAAAAGTTGAAAATTTTCCAGTCAATTCAATCAGCTCGTAGCTCTTTCCATCTTTTAATCTAGCAAAAATATCGATATTCCGGTCACAGGAAGGAATCTTATATAATTCTGTATAACTATCCAATAAATAGCGATAATCATATTACTAAATAACAATGAACCATTGTGAATTCTTATTCGCTCCACCTTTAAAGATGACTAAAGCCATATTTAGGCTGGACTATCAATATACATTCCCGATATTCATATTTACTATATATTCCATGCACTCCTAAAATTGTTACTAAATTTTGAAAATAAAATTTCAAAGAATCTTTTCCAAATAAATAACTATTATTAACTTGTCTTTACTTTAATACTAATTAAATTAACCCCTTTCAAAAAAAATAATTGTGGAAAAACTGGCCCTGAAAGAAAAGATCGGTTATGCCTTAGGCGATACTGCTGCAAACATAGCATGGCGTTCAATACTAACATTCCTGCTTGTTTTTTATACTGATGTGTATGGAATATCTGCAGCCGCAGCAGGAATGCTTCTGATGGTCGGCAGACTATCCGACGGCGCCCTGGATATCGTTGTTGGAATGCTGTCGGACAGGACAAACACTAAATACGGAAAATTCAGACCCTGGATACTCTGGACAGCTGTTCCCCTGGGGATTACTGTAATTCTCACCTTTACTACGCCTAATTTCGGTTACACCGGGAAACTTATCTATGCCTATTGCACCTATATCCTTATGCTGTTTGTCTATACCGCCAATAATATTCCCTATTCTGCCCTTATGGGAGTTATGACCGGCTCGCATAAAGAACGGACCTCATTATCTTCTTTCCGTTTTGCGGGAGCTTATCTTGGAGGTATTATCAGCCAGGGATTACTGATTTACCTGATTATATTTCTGGGACATGGGAACAAGAACCTTGGATACCAGCATTCCATGTACCTTTTTGCCGTAATGATGGTTGTCTTCCTCCTCATAACATATTTCTCCACAAAGGAACGTGTTGTCCCTCCTGCAGGCCAGCATACAAACATAAGAAACGACCTTAAAGATCTCGTTACTAACCGGCCATGGTTGATATTACTTGTTATAGGCTTTCTTTTTGTTACCTATAATTCTGTTAAACAAGGCATTACAGTAATTTATTTTGAACGCTACCTTAATAATATTACACTTGCTTCAGTATATATGGTTAGTCTTCTTATTGTATCGGTGATAGCCGCACTTGTGACTACTCCCCTGGCAAACTTCTTCGGAAAAAGAAACCTATTCATTTATTGCATTCTCTTTTCAGCACTCATTAACGGGACAATATATTTTTTCAGACCCGGACAATTACCCTATATATTTACCGCAGGTATCATGTCGGAATTCGGAGCAGGAATTTTACCGGTTCTCTTCTTTGCCATGCTTGGCGATTCGGCAGATTATTCAGAATGGAAACATAACCGGAGGGCAACAGGACTGTTCTATTCAGCAGGAACTTTTGCAATGAAATTCGGCGGTGGAGTAGCCGGCGCTATTATTGGATTTGTTCTTTCAGCTTACAATTATGACGGAAAAAATGTTGCTTCCATTCCCGGAGCTATCCCCGGGATAAAACTTCTGATGAGCTGGATTCCCGGAATATTTGCCGTTTTAGGTACTATATCACTTATGTTCTATCCGCTTACAAAGAACAGGATGGACCAGATCGAAACTGAACTTAAAGCCAGAAGAACTGCCTGATTTAAGCTGATTAACCAACTGAAAAAATCAGGATGCTACACCTATTAATGACCAAATTCATAAATGCAATCCCTTTTAATTTCAATTAATAAGGATCACGGTAAATATTAATATCAAAATTGAATTATAATGAAATACGGATATTTCGACGACAAGGAGAGAGAATATGTAATTACAAACCCCCGCACTCCGTGGCCATGGATAAATTACCTGGGCAATGAAGATTTTTTCTCGCTTATTTCAAACTCTGCCGGAGGATATTCATTCTACAAAGACGCTAAATTCAGACGTATAACACGCTACAGGTACAATAACGTGCCAATGGACAGTGGCGGAAGATATTTCTATATCAGGGATGGAGAAACAATCTGGTCACCAGGCTGGAAACCATGCAAAACGGAACTCGATAATTATTCATGTCGCCATGGATTGAATTACACAGCTATAATGGGAGAAAAAAACGGAGTCACCGCAAATCTCCTTTTCTTTGTCCCATTAAAAACATGGGCGGAGGTTCAGAAACTGACACTCTCGAATAACTCACCATCAACTAAAAACCTTAAGATTTTCTCATTCACAGAATGGTGCCTGTGGAATGCCGCATCAGATATGGAGAATTTCCAGCGGAACTTTTCCACGGGCGAAGTTGAAACAGAGGGATCAGTTATTTATCACAAGACCGAATATAAGGAGAGAAGAAATCATTATGCCTACTATTCTGTCAATGTTCCGGTGCAGGGTTTTGATACTGACCGTGAAACCTTTTTCGGATTATATAACGGATTTGAAGAGCCCCAGGTGGTATCAGACGGCAAAGCCCGAAATTCAGAAGCCCATGGATGGTCGCCTGTAGCATCACACTTTCTTGAAGTTGAGCTGAAACCCGGTGAATCGAAGGATTTCATTTTCCTGCTTGGCTATGTTGAAAACAAGGAAGATGAAAAGTGGGAGTCAAAGAATATTATAAATAAAACAAAGGCAAAGGAAACAATTGCCAGGTTTGATACCGCTTCCAAGGTCGATTCAGCTTTTTCAGAACTCCGTAATTATTGGGATAATCTATTGAGTATCATTAATGTCAGGTCGGATGACCAGAAGCTCGACAGGATGGTAAATATATGGAACCAGTACCAGTGTATGATAACATTCTGTTTTTCCCGTTCGGCATCATTCTTTGAATCGGGTATAGGCAGGGGAATGGGTTTCCGTGATTCAAACCAGGACCTTGTAGGTTTCGTACATCAGATTCCCGAACGCGCCCGCGAACGTATTATTGATATTGCCTCAACTCAGTTACCCGACGGGGGATGCTATCATCAGTACCAGCCGCTTACAAAAAGAGGTAATAATGATATTGGCGGGGGATTTAACGACGATCCTATGTGGCTGATATTTGGCACTGTGACCTATATAAAGGAGACAGGAGACTTTAGTATCCTTGATGAAATTGTCCCCTTCGACAACGAAATGTCTGCTGCAAAATCGCTTTTCGATCATCTTACAGTATCATTCGATCATGTTGTAAATAATCTTGGACCTCACGGCCTTCCGCTGATAGGAAGGGCTGACTGGAACGATTGCCTTAACCTTAACTGTTTTTCAAATGATCCCAATGAATCATTCCAGACCACTGAGAACAAAACTGAAGGTTCAAAAGCAGAGTCTGTAATGATAGCCGGTCTGTTCGTAGTTTATGGCAAAGACTATGCGGAACTTTGTAAAAGACTTGGGAAAAATGAAGAAGCAGCACGAGCTAACGGTCTTGTCGATGCAATGGTTGATACAGTGAAGAAACATGGATGGGATGGAGAATGGTTTTTACGTGCCTGGGATTATTATGGCAATAAGGTTGGAAGCAATGAAAATGAGGAAGGAAAAATATTCATTGAATCGCAGGGATGGTGCACGATGG
Source organism: uncultured Bacteroidota bacterium (assembly GCA_903865465.1). Lineage (GTDB taxonomy): Bacteria > Bacteroidota > Bacteroidia > Bacteroidales > VadinHA17 > LD21. The sequence continues at coordinate 990 of CAIPJU010000921.1, read as the reverse complement.
CAGGAATAGGAGCCGAAGATGGATACTGTAAAAAGGCCCTGGACTCAGTTAATAAAAGACTCGACTGTGAACATGGAATAGTGCTGAATAACCCTGCCTTCACAAAGTATTATATTGAATATGGAGAAATTTCTTCATATCCTCCAGGCTATAAGGAAAATGCAGGAGTATTCTGCCATAATAACCCATGGATTATGATTGGTGAAGCCGTTGCCGGAAATGGCGACAGGGCTTGGGAATATTACAGGAAAATTGCGCCTTCTTATCTTGAGGATATCAGCGACCTGCATAAAACAGAGCCTTATGTTTATTCGCAGATGATTGCCGGGAAAGATGCTTTCCGCCCGGGTGAAGCCAAAAATTCCTGGCTTACCGGTACCGCTTCCTGGAATTTTTATGCTATTTCCCAGTACATACTTGGAATCCGTCCCGATTATGACGGACTCCTTATTGACCCATGCATCCCGGGATCGTGGAAAGGCTTCACGGTAACACGTAAATACAGAGGTGCCACCTATGAAATTGAGATTACAAATCCAATGGGAAGATCGAAAGGAGTATCTGAAATGTTTGTTGACGGCAAGCCGTTGGAAACGAATTTAATCCCTCAGTTCAGCGATGGCCGGGAACATAAAGTTAAAGTAATTCTATAATGACCATCAGAAAGATACATCGGTTCACTCCTGAAATTTATAAAGCTGTGGCTGAATTACTGAGGCAATTGATCCCTGAGCAGGAACCACTGTCAGCAGAAAAATTTACCGGAATCCTGAAAACGGGCAATACCCACATCTTCATTGCGATGATTGAAAAGAAGAAGATTATCGGAATGCTTACTCTGGTTACTTATAATATTCTGTCGGGTAAAAAAGTGTGGATAGAAGATGTGGTTGTCGATGAATCGCAAAGAGGAAAAGGTACAGGGAAGGAATTGATGTTGCATGCAATAGGTTTTGTACGTTCATCAGGTGCAGCTTCTGTAGAACTGAC
>CAIPJU010000920.1 GCA_903865465.1 uncultured Bacteroidota bacterium | reverse complement strand
TGACTCTCCTGATATACTTGTTTTTCTCCGAGGCAAGAGGAGCAAGCACTGTAAAGAATTTACCCGGCCCTACTTCAATTTTTGCCTCCTGAATATATGGTGATCCAAACTGGTATTTCAGTTCTGAAGGGTTTACAGGATAGAATCCAAGAACACTGAAAACATACCATGCCGACATCTGTCCACAATCTTCATTCCCGCATAAACCGGCAGGGGTATCATTGTACATAGTAGTCTGTATCTGTCTGTTGAGTTCCTGAGTCCTCCAGGGCCGCCCTGCATAATTAAACAGGAAGGTGGTGTGGTGGCCGGGTTCATTTCCATGAGCATAGGCTCCAATGAGTCCTGAAATATCAGGTGAAGCCTGCTCACCGGTTACCCCGTTTTCGACTTTAAAGAGCTGTTCAAGTTTACCGGCGAAGGACTCTTTCCCTCCCAATAATTCTATCAATCCCGGAACATCCTGAGGTGCGAGCCAAAGATACTGCCACGCATTGCCTTCAGTATAATCGCTTCTTTCGTGGTTTGAGAAGGAAGGATCAAAAGGTGTAGTCCATTGTCCGTTAGAGAGTTTCCCCCTCATAAAACCAGTCTCTTTATCGAAATATGTCTTATAGCTCAGTGCCCGTTTAGAGAAATAGGCTGCATCGTCCTTTTTCCCGAGCTTTTCAGCTACTGCCGCAACGCTCCAGTCATCAATGGCAACCTCTTCCGACTTTGCTACTGATTGTGAAATCTTGTCAGCAGGCATGTAACCCAGCTTATCATAAAGCCCCATTCCGTCGCGGTCATGGAGTGAAGTAGCCTTCATGGCTTCAAAGGCCTTCTCCCGGTCAAAATCACCGATATCTTTAAGTATCGCCTCCCCAATAACAGATATTGAATGGTTCGCAACCATACAGAATGTTTCATTGCCTTCGAGTTCCCAGACAGGCAGGATACCGCATTGCTTGTAATGGTCCAGCATTGTCTTAACCATGTCGTTCACCCGTGGCTGATCGATTAAAGTATATAGGGGATGAAGAGCCCTGTAGGTATCCCACAGGGAAAAGACAGTGTATCGTTTGTAACCATCAGCCTTCATGACATTTCCCTTTAACCCTTTGAACTCACCGTTAAGATCAGAAAAAATTGAAGGTGAGATCATTGTATGATAAAGAGCTGTATAAAAAACTACTTTCTGCTTCTTATCATACGACGAAATACGGATCTTAGAAAGCTCCTTCTCCCATTCATCCGAAGCAGCCTTTCGAACTGCCTCAAAATCACGACCATGAACTGAAGAGTCAAGATTTGAAATTGCATTTTCGACGCTTACCGATGAGATCCCGACTCTAACACTCACACTCTTAGCTGAAAACGTGAAACAACCTGTCGTTCTGCCTTCCCCTCCAACATCAGAGATCTTATGTTCTTTAACCGGTTCTGAAAACCTGGCAGCAAAGAAGAGATGCTGGTCATAAGCCCATCCTTTGGATAGCCTGGAACCTGTAACAAGAAAACTATCAACCGGATTTATGGAAGTTTTATACGGGGCATCCCAGTTGATGGCGAAACCAAGGTTTATGATCAGATTATTATGGCCAGGGCCGGGGAATGTATAACGGTGCAGTCCAGCCCTCTCTGCAACAGTAAATTCAGCCTTAATCCCATTTTTGAGAACTACTGAATAATAACCTGGTGATGCTGATTCATCCGAATGGCTGAATTTTGAAGAATATCTCCTGACAAAATCCTCGTTTTTTTCACCTTTTGCAAATTCAACATCTGAAGTTGCAGGCATAAAGGAGAGATCAGCCAGGTCGCCAATGCCTGTGCCGCTGAGATGCAGGTGGCTGAATCCAGAGATTACCGAGTCGGAATAATTATAACCTGAACACCAGTCCCATCCCTGGGTGCCATTATCAGGGCTCAGTTGTATCTGGCCGAAAGGCCAGGCAGCACCCGGAAATGTATGTCCGTGATCAGCAGTCCCGATTAAGGGGTTCACAAAACCGGTAAGCCGGTCATCATCTGAAGAATGTGATGAACGGCTTACACAACCTGCAATGAGCAATAATGCTGTTGCAAGTATTATGGTATATCTGCCCATTAAATTAGAAAAACAAAGAAGTTATAGAGGCATAACAACAAATTCGGCGGCATTAAGCCAGTCATTGCTCATTTTGCAGCTGGTGAACTGGTCGTGGTTGTACCTTTCAACCTCAACCACTCCATATTTTAGTCCGGCCTTAGCTGCACCTGCCCATATTGATTTGAAATCCATCATACCACTTGCGCCGATCTCTTCCTTATCTTTTATATGCCATAATTCAAAACGTCCAGGGTATTTGTTAAAATAATCTACCGGGTTAGCTCCGCCAATTACTGCCCAGTAGAGATCCATTTCGAACATCACCTTTGAAGGATCGGTGTGCTGAACCATATAGTCATAGACGATTGTGGTACTATCGAGTTTTGTGGAAAATTCCCTGTCGTGGTTGTGATATCCGAACCTGATCCCTTTTGCATTGCATTTGGCACCAACAGCATTGAAATAATCACAGTATGCCTGCAGTCCTTTTACGCTTTCATAAGCTGACTTACCCATAAAAGGCTGAACAATGAATTTTGCCCCTGCTGCAGCATGAGCATCAATACATGAATCCCACCATGCCATAGTAGCAGCAAGATGTGCTGAATCGGGAGCTTCCTGACCAGTATGGGAACTCAGCATAGGAAGATGGTTTTTTTTAAGAAGAGCTTTGAATGCTGCCGGTTCCAGGCCATAAAATTTACCATTCGAGTAACCTGCTGGCTCAACAAAAGTATAACCCATTTTTGCAACTTTGGCTATCGCTCCGGGAATATCCCTGCCAATTGAGTCACGTATTGAATAGAGCTGGAGCCCAATGTTTTTCTTTGCCGGCTTACAGGAATCCAGAGTGAATAGGAATATGCCGGTAAACGACATTAAGAGAATCAAACTTAAGATGTTTCTTTTTTTCATTGTTATAGGGTTTAAGATTTTTTCGAAATATACGATTTTATTTAAATAATTTCCACGAAGCTGAAATGGCTGAACTGCACAGAATTTAAGTGTCCGAACGGGTAACCAGATTATTAAACGGAACAATAACCAGGAGTCACTCGGAGATAAATTTTAAAAGCGGTAT
>CAIPJU010000919.1 GCA_903865465.1 uncultured Bacteroidota bacterium | reverse complement strand
CTTTTTAATTTGCTTACTGATAATCATGTTTTTATATATTTGTCCGGTTTTAATTAAAAGCTACAGGAAATAATGAATTCCTTCATGATGTCGCTGAATCCGCAGCTCACACCGGGATACCTTCTTCTCTTCTTTACAGCCGCTTTTATACTTGGGATGTCGAAGGCAGGACTGAGCGGATTTGGCCTTGCGGCTGTACCACTGATGGCGATGATCTTCGGGGCAAGGGAATCAACGGGAGTTATCCTTCCCATGCTCATTGCAGCCGATATTATGGCTGTTGTTCATTACCACCGGAGCGCTGTCTGGAAACATATCCTCAGAATTATTCCATGGGTTGCTATCGGTATCGTAATAGCCCTGATTACCGGAAAAATGATCAATGATAAGCAGTTCCGGATTGTCCTTCTGACAATAGTATGGCTGATGCTGGCACTGATGATTGTTAATGACCTCAGGAAAAAGGAGGAGAGTCACGTACCCCAAAACCCACTTTTTGGCTTCTCGATGGGACTTGCAGGCGGATTCTCAACTATGATAGGCAATTCGGCGGGACCTGTTTTCAACCTCTATTTTCTTTCAATGAAACTTTCCAAACAGGAGTTCATTGGAACCAGTGCCTGGCTCTACCTCATAATGAACACGGGGAAACTGCCATTACAGTTACTCGTCTGGAAAAATATTTCGCTTAATTACCTGTCGCTTGGTATTATATCAATTCCGGTTATTGCCCTTGGCATATTTGCAGGTATCAGGATCGTAAAGCTTTTTTCAGAGAGTGTCTACCGGTATTTCGTCATCGGAACTACCCTTCTGACCTCAGTACTTCTTTTTATTTAAACAATCCATTCATCTGCTGAGTACCACGCTCACCGATCCTATCTTCCCTCCCATCACCGGGTTTATCTTCGATACCTTCACTGTGGCTTTTATTATGCCGGTCATCTCCAAGAAAATTGCATCGAGGATTCTTCCGGCAATATGTTCAAGAAGGTTTGATTTCTGTTCCATCTGAAACTTCACAATCTTGTAGATCCGTTGGTAGTCGACGGCATCCTGGAGATCATCGCTCTCTCTTGGCCTTGTCATATCGTTCTCGATTGTTAGATCGACGAGAAACCTGCTGCCTACAATCTGTTCTTCCTTATAATGTCCGTGGTAGGAATAGAATTCCATACCTTCGATCTGTATCAGTCCCATAAAAATATTACTTTAATATATATAATTGATAATGTGTAGTTTGTACATATTTTGATATGTGCTGAGCAAAATAATGATCAGAATATTTGGTTTATATTATAAACTACTTTATATTTGTGAAATATTTATACTAATAAAAACCTACTCATAAAATTAAGTATTATTATGGAAAATGAAGAAAAATTGATGACAGGCGAAGAGAGCCTCAGGATCATATCAGAAATGATAAACAAAACCAAGACCAACATTCAGCAGGGCAGTTTCCACCTCCTCTTCTGGGGATGGCTCATACTTATATGCAGCCTGGGAGAGTATTTCCTGATGAATTTTGCAGCTTATGCCCATCACTACAATGTTTGGTTTCTTGTCATCCCGGGGGGGATAGTTTCGATGACCTATGGCATTGTAAACGGAAGAAAGGCAATAGTTCATACCTATGCCGACAGGCTTTACATGTGGGTATGGTTTGGATTTCTTTTTTCCTTTTTTGTGTTATTCATAATTCATTCAAAAGATCTGGGCACAGTATCTCCGTATATTATGATGCTTGTAGGATTTGCTACCTTCATATCGGGATTCATTATCAAATTCAAGCCCTTAATAACCGGAGGCATCCTGTTTTGGATAATTGCGGTAATTGTTAGTTTTGCGCCTGCATCAATTGCACCGCTGGGTATGCCGCTTGCAATGATTACAGGATATCTGATCCCGGGTTACATGTTAAAATACAAAGTCAGCCATGACGCAGTTTAAAGATCTTGATCCCATACTGCATTCCCAGCTAAGGCTGGCAGTAGTATCTGTATTGATGGGGGTTGAAGAGGCGGAGTTTTCGTACCTCAGGGAACAGACAAGCTCCACTGCCGGCAACATGAGCATCCAGATAAGCAAACTAAAGGAGGCAGGATACATTGAAGTCGAGAAGAAGTTCAGGAATAACTATCCTCTCACTATCTGCCAGATAACGCCACTCGGGAAGAAAAGATTTGCTGAATATGTTGCGGCACTTAAGGAATACCTAAATCCAGGAAATTGAACTGACTGAAGATTAACATCCTGATTGGCAGGGTACAAATAATCTGACTTTCCGAAAAATTTTTAACCGCAAAGCTCACAAAGTGTTAGCAAAGGTCGCGGAGAAAGAACCCTTTAATTCTCTTTGCGCACTCTGCAAAACCTTAGCGCTCTTTGCG
>CAIPJU010000918.1 GCA_903865465.1 uncultured Bacteroidota bacterium | reverse complement strand
TACCAAATTTTCATCTTTAAAGTCTGTCATGTCTTTTCATCGAATTATCAGCACATTCCGCGAAACTGTTCTGCCGGCTACCTTAAACAGCTATTCTGTCATTTTCTTTTTTAACAACAGACTATTGGCTTTAGTGATTATGGGAGTCACTTTCTTCCATTTATTTGCCGGATTGTGCGGTATAATTTCTGTTCTGTTTGCTGTACTGATTGCGGATTCAATGGGTTATGACAAGATCATGATTAAGAGTGGCTTGTACAGTTTTAATGCCCTACTGGCCGGCATCGGAATGGGAACTTTTTATAATCCCGGTTATGTTTTCTTTAGCCTGTTGCTACTGGCCGCCTTATTGACCCTTTTCCTTTCGGTTACATTTGGGGGTTGGCTATATAAATATCAATTGCCGTTCTTGAGTATTCCGTTTATTCTTACTTTCTGGTTAATTGTTCTCCCTTCAAGTCAATTTGAAAATCTCGGGGTTACCCAACACAATATCTACTGGATAAATGAGATGTATGCTATTGGAGGGAATTCCTTGCTACACCTTTTCCAAACTATCGACGCCCTTCCGATAAACAAGATGGCAGATATTTACCTCAGGTCGTTGAGTTCCATATTTTTTCAGGATAATCTTATTGCAGGTTTATTCCTCGCATTGGCACTGCTTATCTGTTCGAGAATAGCCTTTTCCTTAACCGTTATCGGATTTATTTCGGCTTATCTTTTTGCAAAATTCTCGGGATCAGCTACCGCGAGTCTCACCTATTACAATATCGGTGCAAACTATATGATGGTTGCCATGGCTATTGGAGGATTTTTCCTAATCCCTTCAAAATATTCTTACTTGTGGACGATACTGCTGGTGCCGCTCACTTCGCTAGTTTTACTCTTTATGAGCAAAATGCTCGGATTCCTTCAGCTACCGGTTTTCTCCCTTCCATTTTCGTTGGTGGTTATCTTTTTTGTCTATTTCCTGATGCTTCGGACCAATCCTTCCCAATTAAAACTGACCCCCATACAAAATTATTCCCCCGAAATAAACCTTTATTCTTTTAAAAATAACGAGCAGAGGCTAGCGAACCGGCTCTATTTTCCTCTCCATTTACCATTTTGGGGAGAATGGACCGTAACACAGGGACACGATGGGCAGTATACACATAAAGGTAATTGGGGAAAGGCATTCGACTTTATGCTGCTCGATGACCAGGAAAAAACCCACACTTCCAATGGATTGATTTGCGATAACTACTATAGTTACAATAAGCCCGTTGTCGCACCGGCCGATGGTATCGTCGAAGAGATCACCGATCACATCGACGATAATGAAATTGGCCAGGTTAACACTGCCAATAATTGGGGAAATACGATTATTTTAAGACATTTTCCGGGTTTATACACTCAATTGTCCCACCTAAAAAAAGGCTCCTTTAAAGTGGCTAAGGGTGACTTTGTCAGGCGTGGCGATTTATTGGCACATTGTGGTAACTCAGGGAGATCGCCAGAGCCGCACCTCCATTTTCAGGTGCAAACTACTCCTCAGCTCGGCTCAGCAACAATTGATTATCCCATTGCCTATTACTTTGAAAAAGACAAGAATCAGCAACGATTAAAGCAGTTTTCCAAACCCGTTGAAAGTGCAAAGGTATCGCCGGTCGAGATCAGCCAAATGCTGAAAACGGCATTCAATATTGCCCCAAATTCTATCTTAACTTATAGTTTTGAGGATGAATCAGGGAATGAAAAAAGGGAACAATGGAATGCTTTTACTGATGCTTATAATTATAAATACCTGTATTGCAAGGAGACAGGATCGACAGCCTATTATGTTTGCGATGGCACCATGTTCTACTTTACAAATTTCTACGGAAATAAAGAATCGCTGCTCTACTATTTCTATCTCTCTGCCTACACTATTTTCTTGGGAGAATCTGGAAATTTCGAAACAAAACAGGCTATGCCACTCAGTATCCTGCAGAGCAGAAAATT
>CAIPJU010000917.1 GCA_903865465.1 uncultured Bacteroidota bacterium | reverse complement strand
CATTAACAACAATTACCTCATAATCAGGATAATCCTGTTCGAGCACAGAAGTCAAAAAGCAATTTAAGTTTTCATCTTCATTCCTTGCGCAGATTATTACCGAGACTGGTTTCTTAGCATTACCAGCAGGTACAGGCCTGAAAACATGAACAGAGATGTAGAAAAAAAGATAGTAAAAGAGCTGGATGGCTGCTGCCGAAGCAAAAATAGAGAAGACAATTATTGAAAAGGTATTATTAATATCGTCCATTTCGAATCATTAAAGGTCAGCAATATTAAGAAGATAATCGCAATGTTAAAAAAAAAATCAGCTGATAATTTCAGAAGGCCATATGGAAGAATTACATTTGTGCATCAAAAAAGGTACGGATAGATGTTCATAATAAGGAGCAGGGACAGGGAAACAAAGGCAAGGACAGGATTACTTAAAACGCCGCATGGCGATATTCCCACTCCGATATTTATGCCTGTTGGAACAGGTGGTACTGTCAAAGGAATACTTCAGAGGGATCTCTCGGAAGATATTGATGCAAAAATTATCTTAGGTAATACCTATCATCTTTACCTCCGACCGGGGATGGAGATATTAAAAGCAGCCGGGGGACTTCACAGGTTTATGTCATGGGATCGTCCGCTGCTCACTGATAGCGGGGGGTATCAGGTTTTTTCTCTATCGGGGAACAGGAAACTTACTGAAGAGGGTGCCTTGTTTAAATCGCATATTGATGGCTCAAGGCATATATTTACACCCGAAAATGTTGTTGATATTCAAAGGATTATTGGATCTGACATAATGATGGTATTCGATGAGTGTGCACCATGGCCCTGCGAATACAGCTATGCTGAGAAATCAGTTGCACTCACTCATCGCTGGCTCGACAGGGCAATTATCCGATTCAATGAAACAGAACCTGTGTGGGGAAATGAACAGTATCTTTTTCCGATAGTTCAGGGAGGAACATTTGATGATCTTCGACGGATTTCAGCCGAAAAGGTTGCTTCCTGTGGACTTGCAGGTAATGCTATCGGAGGACTGTCGGTTGGTGAACCGGCCGAGGAGATGTATAGGACCATTGAGATTGTCAACGAGATACTTCCTGACGACAAACCCCGCTACCTGATGGGAGTAGGTACTCCGGCTAACCTTCTTGAGGCTATCGAAAGAGGGATTGACATGTTCGACTGCGTGATGCCAACACGTAATGGAAGGAATGGCATGCTTTTTACGGGTGAAGGGACCATTAATATCCGTAACAGGAAGTGGGTAGACGATTTCAACCCTATTGACCCTGAAGGACCATCAAGCGTCAGCCTGAAATATTCAAAGGCTTATCTGCGTCATCTTGTTATGTCGGGCGAAAACCTCGGTGCTCAGATCGCCAGTATCCATAATCTTGCATTCTATATCAAGCTGGTTGCTGAGGCACGAAACCAAATAGAAGCTGGTAATTTCAAAAAATGGAAAGAAACGAAAGTAAAAAAACTATCAGAGAGACTATAAACACTCTGAGGTTAGGACTTATTGACCGTTATATTATCAGAAAGTTCCTGGGAACCTTCTTTTTCTGCATTGTGCTGATACTTACCATTGCTGTTGTATTCGATTTCGCAGAGAAAATCGACAACTTCATGGAGAAACAGGCTCCTGTTAAGGCAATTATCTTTGATTATTACATGAATTTTATTCCCTATTTCGGGATATTGTTTGCACCCCTCTTTGTTTTTATTGCCGTTATATTTTTTACCTCGAAAATGGCTGCAAATACAGAGATAATAGCAATACTGAACAGTGGGATGAGCTTCAGAAGAATGATGTGGCCTTATTTCGTTTCTGCTGTGGTAATTGCAGTCATAACTTTTATGCTTACAAATTTTGTTATCCCGAACTCCAACCGGATAAGGATGAAATTTGAAGATAATTATTACCATTCATCAAACAGAAAAGTTACTGTGGAGAATATTCACAGGCAGGTATATAAAAATATATATGTCTACATGGGCAGCTTTAATCCACTGAGCAACAGGGGACAGAATTTTACGGTTGAGAAATTCAACGACAGCAACAGGCTTGTTTCAAAGCTTAGTTCTTCATCGGTGGTTTTCGATACCTCGCTGCACAAATGGACTGCTGTAAATTACTTCCTTCGTACATTTAACGGAACCCAGGAGTTAATAACAAGGGGAAGCAGGATTGATACGACACTGACCATCAACCCCTCAGACTTTTCGCGCGATCCGGGCTATGTTTCAACCATGACATATAGGGAACTCGACAACTACATCAGCCTTCTTAAGCTTCAGGGCTCGGATGAGTTAAAGCTCTTCCTTATTGAGAAGCACCGACGTTATGCAAATCCTTTTGCTGTGTTTATTCTTACCATGATTGGTGTTACGCTTTCGTCGCAAAAGAGGAGGGGAGGTATTGGTATGAATATAGGGATAGGATTGATACTTAGTTTCTCATATATCCTCTTCCTTCAGTTCGCTTCCCAGTTTTCGTTAAAGGGAAACCTTGGGCCAATGCTCGCAATGTGGATACCTAATATTATCTATATGGCTATTGCATCTGTACTTTACAGACTTGCCCCGAAATAAATTTCTTTTCTGAAAAAATAATTTAATTTAACCAATACCAGTTGTATGCCAGTCAATAAAAAAATTCGCGAGTTGCAGGAGAAGCGTGAAAAGCTGCTCCTTGGAGGCGGAGAACAGGCCATTGAGAAACAGAAAGCAATGGGAAAACGTACTGCACGTGAACGTATTATGGCTCTCCTCGATACCGATTCATTTAATGAATATGATCTCTTTGTCGAACACGATGCCCGTGATTTTGATATGGACAAAAAGTCACTTCCAAGCGATGGAGTGATAATAGGTTCAGGAACAATTTATGGAGCGCCTGTAGCCATTTATGCCCAGGACTTTACAGTTGCAGGAGGTTCACTTGGACTAATGCACTCAAGGAAGATTACAAAGATAATGGACCATGCGCTTAAAATGCGGATTCCTCTTATTGGAATAAACGACTCGGGTGGCGCCAGGATTCAGGAGGGAGTTAATTCCCTCGCAGGTTACGGCGAGATATTCTTCAGGAATACTATTTCAAGCGGCGTTATACCTCAGATCTCAGTAATCCTTGGCCCCTGCGCAGGTGGAGCAGTTTATTCACCTGCACTAACCGACTTCGTATTTGTTGTCGACAATATTTCAAAAATGTTTATCACCGGTCCGGAGGTTATCAAAACCGTATTGGGCGAAGAGATCTCAATGGAGGACCTTGGAGGTGCCAGAGTACATAGTGAGGTTACAGGTAATGCTCATTTCTTTGCTCTGAGCGAAGAGGAGTGCTTTGAACAGATTAAGAAGCTTATTACTTTCATTCCCTGGAACAACAGCCAGAAGGCATTGGCTTTTGAACCAGGAGAGCCGGATAAGGAATTTAATATCAATAAAATAGTTCCCGACGATCCAACACTTCCATACGATGTTAAGGATGTAATACGTGCCATCGTTGACAAATCCGACTTTTTCGAGATAATGGAATTGTATGCAAAGAACATCGTCATTGGTTTTGGGCGTATGGGCGGAAGAACAACTGGTTTTGTTGCCAACCAGCCTCTCGAAATGGCAGGAGTTCTCGATGTGGATTCATCCGACAAAGCCGCCAGATTTATTCGTTATTGCGATGCCTTCAATATTCCTCTCATAACCCTGGTCGACCTTCCGGGTTATCTGCCTGGAGTTGATCAGGAGCACGCCGGTGTTATAAGGCACGGAGCTAAAGTTCTTTACGCTTATAGCGAAGCCACTGTTCCCAAGTTGACAGTTATCATACGAAAAGCCTATGGAGGAGGTTACATCGCAATGAGTTCACGCCACCTTCGCGCCGATTTTGTATTTGCATGGCCAAGCGCTGAAATTGCAGTTATGGGTCCTGAAGGCGCCGCTAACATAATCTTCAGAAAAGAGATTTTGTCCTCAAAAGATCCCGACGGAATGAGAAAACAAAAAGTTGAAGAATACAAAGCCAAGTTTGCCAATCCATATGTAGCTGCATCGCGGGGATATGTCGATGCAGTTATTGAACCTTCAGAAACAAGAAAATTTCTTCTCCATGCAATTGAAGTATCAGGGAATAAAAATGTTACACTGCCGCAAAAGAAACATGGTCTTCCTCCTTTTTAATGGGAACATTAAATAATCTTAGCTAAGAGTTATGGAAAACCAGGAAGAATTTGAGACACTGAACATAAATTCAGATCTTTATAAAACAAGGCTGAGCAGTAAATTCAGGAACAGGAAATCTTACAAACCGGCTGACCCCAGGATGATACTGAGCTTTATCCCAGGAACAGTAATTGAGATAATGGTCAGTGAAGGACAAGAGGTAGTAAAAGGGGAGGAGCTTCTGATCCTTGATGCCATGAAGATGCAGAACGTCCTTAAATGCAATATGGACGGCCGGATAAAATCGATCACAGTACAAAAGGGAGCCAGGGTTTCTAAGGGAACTTTGCTTATTGTTCTGGAATAGATAAGACAAACAACAGCTCTGAATCAGAGTGATCCTTCCCAGATGAGGCACAATTTTAATATGCCGGTCAGGGAAGGTTTGCTTTTAAATATTCCGAATACGCTTGAACCGCTTCCCGACATAAGGCTGAATATAGCACCAGAATTATAAAGTTCAGATTTGAGTTCACCGATAACAGGGTGTACTTTAAATGCATAATCTTCAAAATCGTTGAATACAGATTCTTTCCACGATTCCGGGGGATCATTAAAAAGTTTCTGCAGACTATTCTCAGGAATTGATGGGGAAGAGTTTCTGTAGGCATCCCCTGTACTGATGCCGACGCCGGGATTGAGGAGTACCAGGTAATATCCTGCCAGAACAGGAGTGACTGGTTTAAGGAGCTCACCCCTGCCAGATGCAAAGGAAGGCGCGGAATCAATAAAAAAGGGACAATCGCTTCCGATCTCAAGGGCCATTGCTTTATCCATTTCCTCGTTGGCTTCAAGATTATAATGGCGGGTGACGGATTTAAGAAGGAATGCAGCATCCGATGAGCCACCGCCAAGTCCTGCCCCCGATGGGATTGCTTTGTGCAAATGTATATTGAGTATTGGGAAAGAGTATTTGTCGCGAAGTAATCTTAGTGCCTTCATCACAAGATTATCATCAGAAGGACATCCAGTGGCGATTCCGGTCTCAGTAAATCTGTCTCCGTTCTCTCCCTCTTCCGATTCGGTAAACTCAAGAGCATCAGTAAAATTCACCGGGTAAAAGATAGTCTCAATGTCGTGATAACCATCCGGACGTTTCCTCGTAATATGCAGGCCTATGTTAATCTTAGCTTTTGGAAAAACGATCATATTCCTTTCTTTTGTGTAAAAGTACACCATGCTTTTGGATTTCTTGTCAAGAATGATCCCATTACCTTTTCAACAAGTTTTTAACATCACTTTGTTTGTAAGAATTCGAAGAGCTTTCCATTAATTGAATATCCTTGTCCTAACTTTGAAGTCTTACCCGCAATTGACATTGCTGATCGTAAATATCATATAATCAATAAAATAATATAATGGCAAAACAGCGAACCCCTCAAAAGCCATCCATTGGCTCTCTTCCTGATTTCGGGAAGGTGCCTCCGCAGGCTAATGATATGGAAGAGGCAGTGCTTGGTGCAATGATGCTCGAAAAGGAAGCAGTTATTACTATTCTGGATATATTGAAGCCTGAAAGTTTCTATAAAGAGGCTCACCAGAAAATCTTCAAGTCAATATCAGATATTGCGGCTCGTGAATATCCGGTAGATCTATTCACTGTAACCGAAGAACTTCGGGCTACTCATGAGATTGATAGTGTTGGAGGACCAATATACCTCACACAACTTACTTCAAAGGTTGTTTCAGCTGCGAACGTCGACTATCATGCGAGGATAGTTGCGCAGAAACACATTCAGCGTGAACTGATCAGAGTATCAACCGAGATTCAGAACAGGTCGTTTGACGATACCTACGACGTCACAGAACTTCTTGATTTCTCTGAGAATGCACTGTTCCAGATAGCCGAAGGAAATATCCGCAAGGAAGTAGCCCCAATAAATGTTGTCATTAAAGAGGCGATAAGGGAGATAGAAGAGGCAGGAAAGAGAGAAGATGCCCTTGTCGGGACTCCCTCGGGCTTTACAAAGCTTGACAGGCTTACTTCAGGATGGCAGAAGGCCGAATTGATTATTATAGCTGCCCGTCCTTCGATGGGAAAAACCGCCTTTGCCCTCTCAATGGCAAGAAATATGGCTATCGATCATCATAAAAGTGTTGCTATCTTCTCACTGGAGATGTCATCAATACAGCTGGTTAACAGGCTTATTATTGCCGAAACGGATATCCCTGGGGATAAGATTAAAAATGGCCGGCTCAATGAGGAGGAATGGAAGCAGTTGGATAACAGGATAAAAAAGCTCGTTCAGGCTCCGATTTTTATCGACGATACGCCTGCCATATCGATATTTGAGCTTAGGGCAAAATGCCGTAGGCTGATGGCTCAGCACAAACTGGATATAGTACTTGTGGATTACCTTCAGCTTATGTCGGGCCCTGAAAATGCTGGTAGCCGCGAGCAGGAGGTAAGTACCATCTCGAGGTCGCTGAAGAGCATAGCCAAGGAGTTAAATGTTCCGATCATAGCTCTTTCGCAGCTTAACAGATCGGTCGAGATGCGCGGAGGTTCAAAGCGACCCCTTCTTTCCGACCTTCGTGAATCGGGGGCTATTGAACAGGATGCTGACATGGTTGTCTTTATTCACAGGCAGGAGAAATTTGGCAT
>CAIPJU010000916.1 GCA_903865465.1 uncultured Bacteroidota bacterium | reverse complement strand
CTGCTGGTGCCACTTATTTCGTATCTCTATATTACTTTCTATGCATTCAAGGGAAGTAAAATAAGATAATTTTCATTGAGCTTTATAATCATTTGAGAAGCAGACATAAACAGTAAATTTAAATTAAAACCTGTTTATGTCTGTTTATTTTAAAGAATACATAATTATTATTAAAAAACTATAAAAGATGAAAAAGGTATCAATTGGAATTGATATTGGAGGAACAAATACTGCAATAGGCGTAGTCGACAGTGATGGTGCTGTTTTGTATGAAAGAAAACCACAGATGCCAACTCCTCAGAAAATGGAAAACCCCGGGATGACCCAGGCCGTTTCCGATGCACTCCTGAGTAAATATGTAGGCGATCTTACACTTGAGATAAAGAATGCTATTGAAGTGGTTAAGCAGATCAATCCGCAGCTGGAAGTCATGGGTATTGGTATTGGCGCGCCAAACGCAAATTATTACAGCGGAACAATCGAATATGCTCCAAACCTTCCTTTTGTTGGCGTTATTAATTTTGCCTCGCTTATTCAGAAGAATTTCACGGAATTTAAACATGTTAAATTAACCAATGATGCCAATGCAGCTGCCCTGGGTGAGATGATATATGGCGGTGCAAAGGGGATGAAGAATTTTGCAATGATGACTCTCGGAACCGGACTTGGAAGCGGACTTATCGTAAATGGCGACCTGGTTTACGGAGCCGACGGCTTTGCAGGCGAATGCGGACATATAACTGTTATTCCTGAAGGTCGTCTCTGCGGTTGCGGAGGGCACGGACATCTTGAGGCTTATTGTTCGGCTACGGGTATCAAACGAACCGTTTATGAGCTTCTGGCTCTTTATAATGATTCAGAGAGCCCGCTTTCAAAGATACCAATGAGTGAGATGACATCAAAGATTGTTTTCGATGCTGCCGAAAAGGGTGATCGCATCGCGAAAGAGGTATTCCTTAAAACAGGTAATATACTTGGCCGGGCCCTTGCTGATACAGTACATTATATAAGCCCTGAAGCAATATTCCTTTTCGGAGGTGCAGCCGCTGCAGGTGATTATATTTTTAATCCCACAAAGGAGAGCATGGAGCGTCACCTGATGCCTGTATTCCGTAATAAAGTCAAAATTCTTCCTTCGGAACTGAAAGAGAGTTCTGCCGCAATCCTCGGAGCCAGCGCTCTGGTTTGGAAGGAGATTGAGAAAAGCAAATAGTTTATAAATTCTCAGAATATAGAAAACCAAATTAAATAGAAAATCCCTGGCCAATATTATTTGACCAGGGATTTTCTTATCATTCATCTATTCTTCATTCCAGGCTTTATAATTACCATCTTATTTATTATTTTCGTTGCACCTTGTATCAGATGCTTTTGTTTGAACCGGGCCTTTGTAATAATATCACTAACTGAAATAATTATGCACTATTCGAGAATCCTTCTCAAATTAAGCGGTGAATCGCTGGCCGGCAAGGGTGACCACGGTATAAGCGATGATGTTCTGGAATTGTATGCTAAACAGATAATTGAGATTGCTGACAAAGGTTCGCAGGTGGCAATTGTTATTGGCGGCGGAAATATTTTCAGGGGACTGAGCGGGACAAAATCGGGTTTCGACAGGGTAAAAGGTGATCAGATGGGTATGCTGGCAACGGTGATCAACAGTCTGGCTCTCGAAAGCGGAATTAACAGGTTTGGCGGAAAGGCCAAAGTTTTCACCTCCATCAGGATGGAGCCTGTTGGAGAACTATACAACAGGGACAAGGTAGTTGAATCAATGAAAAAAGGTATTGTCTGTATTCTTGCCGGAGGGACCGGCAACCCATTCTTTACTACCGACACAGCATCGGCCCTGAGGGCTGTGGAGATCGGCGCTGATGTTCTTCTGAAAGGAACGAGGGTTGACGGAGTATATACTGCAGACCCCGAAAAAGATCCAAAAGCCGTAAAATTCGATGATGTTACCTTCGATGAGGTAATCGGGAAAAGGCTGATGGTGATGGATTCAACAGCTTTTACCATGTGCAGGGAGAACAATATGCCAATAATAGTTTTCGATATGAACCTTAGGGGAAACCTGTTAAGGGTTGTCAATGGTGAAAAGACCGGAACATTGGTTCATAACTAGTGAGGGATAGGTTCATTCTATTTTATTATTTTTGCAATCCTGACACAAACGTTTAATATCTGAAAAAAGTGAACTTATAACCAGAGATCATTTAACCCCAACCTATATGAATGAAGAAATTGAACTGATTACAGAAGAGACCAGGGAAAGAATGGAGAAGGCAACTGAACATTTCGAACATGAACTTGCCCGTCTTCGTGCAGGAAGATCAAATCCTGCCCTTCTTGATGGTGTTACCATTGACTATTATGGCGTTAACTCACCTCTTGCACAGGTATCAAACATCAACACCCCGGATGCAAAAACGATTCTGGTGCAACCATGGGAGAAGAACATGCTGGGAATTATTGAAAAGGCTATCATGGCCGCCAATCTAGGGCTGACACCCGTGAACAATGGCGAACTTATCCGGATTAACATACCACCCCTTACCGAGGAGAGAAGGCATCAGCTTGTAAAACAGGTGAGGAATGAAGGCGAGACAGCCAAAATAAGCATCCGTACTGCACGTAAATGGGCCAATGATGAACTAAAGAAACTCCTTAAGGACGGGCTTGATGAAGATCTTGAAAAGGACGCCACAGAAGTGATCCAGGATATGACACATAACTTCAATGCCAAAATTGATAAGATAATGGCATTGAAGGAAAAAGATGTTATGACCGTATAGATATTATCATGTTCCCCTTTCGCGGGGGAGCGTTCTCTAAGGCTTAAGCTTCAGCATATATTTTGCACCATTCTTAACCGCTTCATTTGAGAAGGCATCCTTGTAGAAATTGCCCTCAATATATGTTTTGGTCTGAGAAAGATAGAATTCACTACCCGGGACTCCCGATATACCTGTCGGAATCACAGTTAATGATTCATCCCAGTCAGCCGTATTGAATATATGACGTTCCGATGCACCATCATTTACTTTGAACTGGTCATCGTCATAGGAATAAGGACAGACAGTGTGATTACTTCCACCCACAGCGTAGGCAGGTGAGTTGAGCCCGAATACCCTGTTAAGGATCTTAACCGTCCCAAGGGGGTGTTCAAGAGTGATTTTGTGAATATTACCCCAATTCCAATTCTTAATATCTTTTCCGTACCTGTCAGACAGATCCCTGATGCAATCCTTATAACTTTTGAGAATAATATCATCGAGATTCTCTCTCTGAGCTGTCTTTATATCATCAACCCACTCATCGGCGCCTGTATTAAGTATTCTGTAGATGTAATAATCGTTAAGTATTTCAGGTAGTTTAGGGTAGAGCTCTCCAAGTTCATCGCTGAGCAGGTTTTTTGAAAAGCTTTTCCTGAAGAATTCGAATATTGCAGGTGCTGCCTGATCGGCCCTCATATTGTAATCCCACTTCGCCATAAGATCGAATGAAGCTGCCTCAAGACCTGTCATGGAGGCTTTCTGACTGCTGATCTTCAGAATAAAAGGAGTAAGAAGTGCAGCATATGCAGAATGCTGGTCAGTTATCATCCTCTTAAAATCATCCATTCCAAGTACATTTTTCCCGTTTAGCATTTCCCTTATCCTTCCGATCCGGTAAGGGGGATAGAAGCGGAAAGAGATGTAATAAGGATATTCATCACTGACAGTCTTGTTGTTTGCCGATGATACCGATCCTTCAGCAGGATTGAAGCTCGAAGGCAGCTGTTCAAAGGGTACATATCCTTTCCAGTCATATTCGCTTGTACTTCCATCTCTTATTATTGAACCATAGCCTTTTCTAACCGGGATTCCACCGCCTGTATTCAGACCTATATTCCCCTTTGTATCGGCATAGATAAAATTCTGGCTTACCGACCGGAAGTTGCTGACGGCCTCCCTGAAACTACTCCAGTCAGAAGCTCGGTTAAGCAGGTAAACACCCTTAAGCTCATCGCTTGGGTCATAACCCGACCATCGCATGCTTAGTGTGGCATTATTAACATCGCGGAAACCCGAAACAACAGGACCCCGGTGGGTAAATCTCAGGCTTAGGGTATCTGCCTTTCCTCCTTTAATTTTTATTATCTCCTTTCTGACGAGCATGTTCTTCCATTCCCCGTTGAAAGAGTATTGGTTTTTGTTCTCAGGGTTGAGCTTCTCGGCAAAAAGGTCAATATCGTCGACCATCAGGTTGGTCATTCCCCAGGCAATGTCCTCATTATGACCTGCAACAATAAATGGTTCCCCTGGAACGGCGACACCTGTAACATTAAGCTTTCCGGGAATAACCTGGTGCATTTCAATCCAGATTCCGGGAGAATTTAATCCCAGATGCATGTCGTTTGACAGAATTGGCTTCCCGGTCTGGGTCCTGCTTCCCGTTACAGCCCAGTTATTGCTTCCGGAAAAAGAGTGGATTCCAAGCGCTGGCAGCTTATCACCCGAAGTTATAAAACTGACAGCTTCCTTAAGAGTCTCTTCATTTAGTTTAAAGTCAGGAAATGCTGAAGAGACGACAGCCTTATTGTCAGGGATCAGTGAAGCCGCCTTATCGGTTCCAAACTTTTCGACAAGCCTGTAATTGAAAATATCAGTTGTGAGATTTCCTGATGCAAGATCCCATCCCATATATCCTATTATGTTAGCCATATCTTCAAGCTTCCACTCATCGGGTTTGTAATTGAGAATTCTGAATTCAGGAGGAAGTTTTTTCCCGGCTGCCTTTATATATGCATTGACGCCGCCAGCGTAGGCCTTCATACACTCAATGACAGCCTTATCCTCTGTTTCTATCAGCATTTTTGATTTTGCAGTCATATCGAGGCTTCTGAGGAAGAGATCCGTTTGCACATATGTCGGGCCGAAGATCTCCGACAGTCTTCCTGTGG
The DNA here is from genome assembly GCA_903865465.1 of uncultured Bacteroidota bacterium. Taxonomy (GTDB): domain Bacteria; phylum Bacteroidota; class Bacteroidia; order Bacteroidales; family VadinHA17; genus LD21. Next base: position 7,358 of record CAIPJU010000916.1, on the reverse strand, counting down.
TGGCTCTTCTTATCAGGTCCATCTGCCAGAGCCTCTCCTGAGCCATGATATAACCTGTCGCAAAATAGAGGTCGTGTTCGTCTTTTGCATAAATGGAAGGCAAGCCACGCTCATCCCTGTAGATTGTTACTTCTGATTCAAGCCCTGCGACCTTTAACTCCCCGGAATATACTGGCAAAGCGCCTTTCTTTATACCCGAAATAAGAAAAAAGCCGGTCATTACAATGACAACCACGAGAATCAGCAAAGAGAGCAGGATGATTTTAGTTCTTTTCATATGGGTTTAAGTTAAAAGGTTCATGTTGCTGATAATATTTCATATCAATATTTCAAATTAAGTCCCGATGTGCAATTCCGGCACATCTCTATCATATGCCTTCCGGTAAGAATGCTTTTTCGGAAAAGCCTGTATTTTGTACCGTTCCATATATCCCTGAAGGAATCGTTATTAAGATCTCCCATGATATATTCCGCATCTTTGTCAAAGCAGCAGGGAACCACCTTGCCATCCCATGTTATTGCCGGGTTTAGCCAAGCCCTCGAACATCTGTTTGGGAGTGAATTTTTTAAAACAAATTTTCCGCTTTTCAGATGATACCTGCTAAAGTTTTTTTGAGAAGGGCTCCACCAATCAATGCTATCCTTGCCAAGTATCTGCATTGATTTCAACCGGAGTGGAATATTCATATTGGCAGCAAGTTTTCGCATCGCACCTATCTGTTTTTCATTTTGCCTGTTTACAAGCAACTGAATTTCAGTGCTCAGGGAAGAGTTTGGCCTTTTTTTCTTTGCTTCAATAACGGCCTTTATTCCGCTTATTACCGTTTCAAAATTGCCGTTTCTTCTGTATGCGGAATATGTTTCCTGATCGGCCCCGTCAAGTGAGATGATAAGTTTCGACAAACCCGATTCAACTAACTTCTCCGAATTCTCCGGTGTTAGAAAATGGCCATTTGTTGAAACTTCGGTATGAATTCCCCTGTTCCCTTCGATAAAAGAATAAAATCTCGGATGAAGCATTGGTTCGCCCTGGAAGTAAAGATTTATGTTAAGAAGATAAGGTTCAAGTTCATCAATTACTTTTTCAAAAAGAGATATGTTCATGAATCCCCGTTCCCTCTTCATCAGGCCTGAACCTGAAGCACATTCCGGACATTTCAGATTACAATGATTAGTAAGTTCAGCGCTTATTGCAACAGGCATTCCGGCCACGGACGGATTACCTGAAACAGTACTTCTCAGATATGAAAATCCGGAAACAAGGAGGTTTGAAGCCCGTATAAAAGGCTGTTTCATTGATAAATTGGAATTTGAGAGCAATATATAAAATAAAATTGCTGTTTTTATTGAAAACTTCCCTCTAACCGCAAAGTGCGCTGAGATTTTTGCAAAGCACGCAGAGGTTGGAATATCAGAATTTTTACTCTGCGATCTTTGCTACAACTCTTTATCTCTGCGGTTAAAAGGATTTTAATTACATCATAAAAACAAGGCTTAAGCAAAATTTCTGTAAAATCGATAGGGTATATCCATCCTCATAGGTCTTATCTCTGAAAACGGGTAATAAGATAACCCGCTAAATCAAAAGTTCATTAACCACAAATAAAAAAATTGCCATGAAAACATTAAAATTCATTCCGGCAACCGCTGCAATCCTGCTGATGGCCTTGACGATGATTACAGCCTCTGCTGCCGGACTTTCGGACAAAAAGAAAAGCGATCAGCAGAATTATCTTACCATTAAGGGAAAGGTAGTTGATGCCGAAAATGGAACACCACTGGTCTTTGCCTCGGTTGCGGTAAAGGAATCAAACGTTGCCATTGTGACCAATATTGACGGGGAATTCACACTTAAGATTTTTGACCCCGTAAATGCAAAGAATCTTGAGCTTACTTTTCTCGGGTATAAGAATAAAGTTATCCCTCTGAGCGACATGAAAGACAATGGTTACAAAAACATCATCTCCCTCGAACCTGCTCCGATACCTATTAAGGAGATTGTTGTCAGGCCCCTCGATCCGGTTGATATAGTGCAGAAGGCAATAAATAAAATCGGACATAACTACGAGTCGGTTCCAAACCTTATGACAGCATTCTACAGGGAGACAATAAGGAAAAACAGATCATACGTATCTATTGGAGAAGCCGTTGTGGAGATTTTTAAGGCTCCTTATGCCAGTGATGTCCGTTTCGACAATACACGGATTTACAAGGGACGCAAGAGCACCGATGTTCTCAAAATGGACACTGTACTCTTCAAGCTTCAGGGTGGACCAATTACCGTCCTTGAGCTCGACTTAGCCAAGAATAACGAAATGATTCTTACCGCTGAGTCGATGCAGAACTACAACTTTACGCTTTCAACAGCTATTGAGATCGACAACAAGCCTCACTATGTTATCAACTTTGTCCAGAAACCAAATATTGATATGCCTCTTTTCATGGGGAAACTCTATATTGAAATGGACAGCTATGCCATCACAGAGGCAGAATTCGGATTAAATCTCTCCAACAAGGAAGAGGCAGCCTCGCTCTTTATAAGGAAAAAGCCACTGGGAATGGATGTTACACCAGAACTTGCAACCTATCGCGTTAAATATCGCGAACAGAATGGCAAATGGTATTTCTCCTATTCAAGGGCCGAAGTTAAGTTCAAGGTTAGCTGGAAAAGAAAACTTTTCAATACCTACTACACAACCATGTCAGAAATGGCTGTAACCGACAGAACTGATCAGGAAGTTATTAAATTTGCAGGAAAAGAGAGGGTGAAGATGTCGGATGTGTTCTCTGATAAGGTTAGTGCTTTTAATGATCCAAAGTTCTGGGGCGATTATAATGTGATTGAACCTGACCAGAGCATTGAATCGGCAATCCGCAAGCTCAGCAGAAAACTTAAATTCAGCGACAGGGACGACCTGATTAAATAAAAAAGACAGATGATCGGTGACAGTGAGATAATCGGGAGGATCAGAAAGGGTGATATCAAACAGTTTGAGTCTCTTTTCCGGTCCTCCTATGTTTCACTGGTCAGGTATGCGAAATCGCTTATTTCAGATCACGATGCTTCCGAAGAGATTGTACAAGAGCTGTTTTACAGGCTCTGGCAAAACAGGGAGAAAATTAAAATAGAAAGTTCTTTGAATGGGTATCTGTTCCGCTCTGTTCACAACCGCTGTCTCCATTATATCGGTCATAACAAGGTTGTGGCAAGGCATGCAGAGGAGATTTTATCAGAAAACCAGGGCTTTGCGGATAATCCTTCCGAGATTCTTCAGTACAGGGAGCTCCAGGATAAAGTAGCAGATATCCTTGATAGTTTGCCCGAACGATGCGGACAGATTTTTTATATGAGCCGATTTGAAGGGCTTAAATACAACGAGATAGCAGAACGTCTGTCGGTCTCGGTAAAAACGGTTGAAGCGAATATGGGCAGGGCGCTCAGGGCTTTCAGGAAAGAATTGGCACAACAATGAAAGAGACAATGAAAACGGAGGGATTTAAACAAAAGGATTGGGAAGATCTTGCCTCAATATTTTCGGGAGAAAAGAGCGACACCGGAGAACTGACGGAGAATTTTAGAAAAACCGACAGCCTTAATACCGGCGAAGTGTGGAAAAAACTGAAGGAGATGAATAAGACTGGTGACAATATTAATGTTGACAGGGCATGGGACAAGCTCTATTCAAAACTGAAGAATGATGGTCTTGTCAGCGAAGAGAGGCAGCCAAAGGTCAGGAAGATGAACATCCCCTTTCTCAGAATAGCCGCTGCTGCCCTGATACTAGTTTCGGTTGGATCAATACTTATATACCTTAACAGCCAGAGCGTCTTCAGCAGCACGATCAGTATTGTGACCGGTAATGATCAGAATAACAAGGTAGTGGATCTGCCCGATGGAAGCAAAATATACCTTAACAGAAACTCCGAATTCAGCTATCATGAGAATTTTGGAAAGAGGAAAAGAGATGTCACTCTGAAAGGCGAAGCCTTCTTTGAAATTGCTCCCGACGTGTCTAAACCATTTGTAATTGATGCAGGCAAGGCAAGGGTCAGGGTAGTCGGAACATCATTTAACGTAATCACCGACAATGGCAAAGCTGCCGTGGAAGTTTATGTAAAAACAGGAAGGGTGGAGCTTTCAGATAATGAAGGACTGCAAAAGATAACACTCGACCCAGGTTATGTCGGAACCATGGATTCAAAATCGCCTGAAAGAAGACTCAATGATAATGCAAATTATATCTCCTGGAAGACAGGCCGCCTTGAATATAACGGTCAACGGCTCGATGTAGTTTTCAGGGATCTCAAAAGAGTTTATAATATGGATATAGTGGCTGATAATAAGGAGATACTCGAAAATTCATGGACCTCGCCAATAGATAATCAATCGCCCGAAACAATTATCCGTCTTATTTGTATTAGCTTTAACCTGGCTTACACAAAAGATGGTGACGTTTACCATCTCGATAAAAAGTAAGTATTGCAGAAAAGATGTCCCGCTTCAATGGCAATATTTGGAGTTTAATTCCTGCTATTGCATTTTTGTTATTGCTGAGTCTGCCGCATAAGGCAGAGTGCCAGACGAGTATTCTCGATTCAACCTATACTTTCAGTGCGGGAACAGTAAAAACAGGAGATGCTCTGGCAATCATCAGCAGACAGACCGGATATAGCTTCACCTACGACAGCCGCCTTGTCGATGCTTCAAGAGATAGGGAAATGACCTTCACAAACCTGAGTCTCCGCTCCATTCTCAAAAATATCCTCTTCAGTGATTCCCTTCAATACTCCATTATAGATAAATATATAATTATATCGCGGGCCGACCGTTTCACCCTGAAGCAGGCTGATTCGCTCCGCGGCCCCGAAATAAGATATATAACCGGAAATATTTATGATTCTGAAACACGAGACATGCTTCCGTTTGCTACCGTAGCACTTAAAAACAGGGGTAGGGGAACAGTCTCCAATAAAAATGGTGAATTCGGATTAAAAATCAATCCGGGAATAAGTCCAGACACTCTCTCCTTTTCCTACCTGGGTTATGTCCGCAACGAAATCTCATTAAAAAGTATTAAGGGGAACACCATTTCTGTCCCCATGCTACGGGAGTATGTATCAATACCCGAAATAATAATAAGAAATCAGATCCCTCAGGATATTGTCAATAAGGCAAGGAATATGGTGACCAGAAATTATGGAACCACACCGGCGTATATGACAGGCTTTTACAGGGAAGGCGTCATTAAGAAAAATCAACTCCAAACCTATTCGGAGGCCATTCTCAGGATTTATAAAAGCGCCTATTCAGGGACTCTTTATAGTGACCAGATAAAGGTTTACAAGAGCAGGAAGATTGAAAATACCGGATTAAGTGATACTCTTACAGTCAGGTTGAAGGCAGGACTAAGCTCTTCACTCGAGCTCGACGGGGCTAAGAACATATTCGATTTCATGTCTCCTGAAACCATGCCGGAATACAGGTACAGAATGACTGATATCGTCTCATTTGATAATGAAGAGGCATATGCTATTGATTTTGAGCAACGTGATGACGTTGATTTGCCCTTGTTTAAGGGAACCTTATATATCAACACTTCAGATTACGGAATTCTTGATGCTGAGTTTGAACTTAACAAGTCATTTATAAGCAAACTGAAAGATTCATTTGTGACAGGGGCAGTGCATGGCTTCAACACCTGGCCAGTATCGGTAAAATATTCAATTAGTTACAGGAAACAAAATAACAGGTATTTCCTTAGCCACGTAAGGGGAGATCTGGTTTTTACTTCCGACCGGAAAAAGATCTTCTTCAGCACACAGTTCAGGGTGTTTTTTGAACTTGCCATAACAGAAACGGAGCTCGAAAATGTCAGTCGCTTCGACAGGGATGAACTGGCGCCTGTCCATTCAATATTCTCAAAGACCATAAACAGTTACGACCCTTTATTCTGGGGGAACCAGGACTTTCTTAAGCCTGAAGACAATCTCCTGAAGGCTCTGAAGAATATCAATGTAAAACTTCAGGAGTTTTCAAAATAGGAAGCTTAGTATTTATCAATAAGCTGGTAAAGTTCAGTTAGATCAGGTGTAAGTGCAATTTCTGTACGCCTGTTTTTCTGGCGGGCATCGGGAGTATTCCGATCATCTACAGGCACATACTCACTTCGTCCGGCAGCAGTAAGTCGTTTTGGATCAATCTTTGAGCCTTCGAGCAAAACCCTTACCACTGTTGTGGCGCGTTTCGCGCTAAGGTCCCAGTTATCAAGCAGGTTTCCGCTCCGGTTATAGGGCACATTGTCGGTATGACCCTCAATGGTCACCTGAATACCAGGGTTTTTCTCAAGTACCCCGGCCAGTTTTTTCAGGGCATTTTTACCGTTGGCATCAATTTCGTAGCTGGCTGACCTGAACAAAAGCTTTTCATCGAGCGAAACATATACCTTGCCGTTCTTTACGGATACCGTCAATCCGTTATTTTCAAAACCAAGAAGCGCTTCCGAAACTTTCGATTTAAGATCCTGGACAATTTTTTTCTGGGCATCAAGGATCTTTTCAAGTTCTGCCAGCCTGGCATTCCTCTTATCAAGTTCCATTGTAAGTTCATCGAGAGAGGCTTTTTTTGAATCCAGGTTCTTTTCAAGCTGATGAAGGAGCTCTTCCTTGCGCTTCAGGTTTTCCTGCGCAGCTGAAAGCTCGCCCAGAAGCCTCTGAGTCTCCTTAACATTTCCCTTGATAAGATCTTCCTGTGCATTCTGAAGCTCGCTGCAGCGTGCCGAGATCCTGTTCAGTTCCTCAGAGGCTTTGTCACGACCAGCCTGTGCAGCAGTTATTGCTTCCCTTGCCGATCCAACCTCCTTCTTCAGAGATGCCAGTTTAGCTTCAAGTTCTTTATTCTGCATGGCAAGTTGCAAATTGTCAGTTTTGAATGCATCACGCTCATTCATAAAGTTCTTGCTTGTCTCTTGCAGAGTGCCGTACTTTTTCCCTGCAACGCACGATGACAATAACATAGCTGATGTTACAAATAGTGCCAGAAATAGAGTTGATTTGTTCATGATCGCAATCTGATGATATTTTTCAACTAATTAGCCGGTGAATTGTTATTTTAATTTGATTTGTAAGGCAAAAATATGAAAATCCATCATACTCATAACCTGATACGGGGGGATAATAATTATTATATTTGCCTGTTCTTGTTTCTTATATTAACTGATGGATAAAGATAATAAATTGCTTTCGGGAATTGCCACCCCGGAAGATTTGAGGAAACTCGATCCATCCGATTTGATGCAGGTAAGCGCTGAACTCCGTCAGTTTATAATCGATGAGGTATGCAATAACCCTGGTCACTTCGG
>CAIPJU010000915.1 GCA_903865465.1 uncultured Bacteroidota bacterium | reverse complement strand
GGATTTAAAGCAAAACGGGGTAAAGGAAAAAATCGAAACTTTGGCTGAACAGGCTGAGGACAAAGCTGAAGAGACATTATCGAAACTGAAAATATTGGGTAAACAGGCTGCTGAAAAAACTGCCGATAAACTTGAGGATCTTGCCGACACCCTCAGGAAGAAAACCAGCAGTGATGAGAATCCCGAATAGAGGTAATCAGACTAAATATTATTAGTCGAAACATGCATGAGTATATTCAATTGCCTGCCAGCTGAAAGTATTAATTTCAGCTGGCGAGGCAATTTTTAAATAGAATTTTAATCAATTTATAAGCTGCCGAAATAATTTAAGTCGCAAGTTGTGAGTTATTTTGCAGATTTGCCTTTATTCTCCCTCTCTTCTCTTTCCTTTTCATTCTTTAATCCCATAGTTAAAGCAGTCATGCCCGATAAACCTCCCAGTTGCATTGTTTCGAGTGCTGAGCTTGGTACAATTACTATGGTGGAGTTGGTTTTCAATCCTTCATAAAGCATGTTCATAGCTCTCAGATGAAGAGCCGTTGGATTGTTTTCATAAGTTTTTGCTGCTTCTCCGAACTTCTCAGCTACCTGCCGTTCCGAATCGCCAAGTATCACCCTGGCCTGACGTTCCCTCTCAGCCTGTGCCTGCATCGACATTGCATCCTGCAGGGAATTGGGAATAAGCACATCTTTTACCTCTACTGAAATAACATTAATACCCCAAGGCTCGGTGCGGTCATCGATGATCTTCTGAAGCTGCTCACTCATCTTGTCTCTTCCTTCAAGCATTTCCGATAACATTGTTTTACCGATTACATCCCTGAGAGCAGTCTGTGAGGCCCAGTTTATGGCATTTTTATACTCAGCTATCTCGAGTGCCGCCTTCTTGGCATCGAGAACTTTCCAGAATAAAACAGCGTCTACATCAACAGGAACAGTATCTTTTGTAAGAGTCTTTTCGGCTGTAAAAGAGGTTGTGATAACACGGCCGTCGATCCAGCAGGTAACAGTATCCACAATTGGGATAATAAAAAACAAACCGGGCCCCTTAAGCGAATTAAAACGTCCTAATCTCAAAACAACAGCTTTTTCCCACTGATCAGCTATCTTTATTGCAGATGATACCAGAATGGCAATAAGAAAGGTGATGGCTCCAATCAACAGTGATCCGGTGCTCTCCTGTAAACCAAATAGTGAATATGCCAGGCCAAGGCCTAAGGCTATAATCACAAAAAACACCAACACTGAAAATGAACTTCTAGTTTTCATAATAATTTACCTCCATTAATTTTATCTGATTAAATGTCTCCGGTTCTTTTGGATTAAACAGATTGCGATCCATGAAAATCTGTATAACCCCGGGAGATATATCAAATTTCGACTATATTTTAATCTGAAACAAATAATAGCCTGAGAAAAAGCAGATTAATTTTGAGATGACAGCCGCTAATCCGAAAGCAGGTTGAGTCAGATCTCATTCGATAATTACAGAAGCAATATTGATAAAGAGTTGAAAATAAAGCCGGGAATAATCTACAAGAAATGATTGACAATATTGCTCTGACCTGTTATGATTTTACGTAAGGATTAATGCAGTTTTTGTTATTTTTAAGATTTGTTGATTTATATGAGGATTTGGTTTTGATTTAGCTTAATCGGCACTTTTTTTGTGATTTTTACATTTCCTGCTTAACCACCTGATATACCAAATAGTTCAAACGATGAAAATGTTCAAAAGTTTGTATGGACGGGTTATTATTGCCATAATCCTTGGAATTGCGATCGGATACATATTCCCCTCTTTTGCAATTAAACTTAAACCTCTGGGCGATGGCTTTATTAAACTTGTCAGGATGATGATAGCCCCTGTAATTTTTTGCACTATCATAAATGGAATTTCAGGGATGCAAAATACCGGGAAAGTCGGAAGGGTGGGACTGAAGGCCATTATTTATTTTGAAGTCGTTACCACATTTGCACTTATTATCGGACTAATAATCGTTAATACCCTGCGACCCGGAAGTGGTATGAATATTGACCCCTCAACCCTTGATGCCAAAGCGGTTGAGGCATATGTTACACAGGGGAAGTCGGCAAGCGTAGTAGATTTTCTTATGAATATAATACCGGATAATATTATAAATGCACTTTCTAACGGAATACTGCTTCAGGTTCTCTTCTTTGCAGTGCTTTTCGGTCTGGCCCTGACTAAGATAGGAGAGAAGGCACGACCAGTAATGAATGGAATTAAATCGCTCGAAGCCGGCCTCTTTGCCGTCATCAACATTATTATGAAAGTAGCACCGATAGGGGCTTTTGGAGCAATGGCATTTACAATCGGGAAATACGGGGTAGGATCGCTGACCTCTCTGGGACAACTTATGATATCTTTTTATTTAACATGTATTCTTTTTATAATCATAGTCCTGGGCGGGATACTTAAGTACTTTGGCTTTAGCATATTCAGGCTTCTTGGTTTTATTAAGGAGGAAATACTTATTGTTCTTGGAACCTCCTCCTCCGAAGCTGCGCTCCCCAGCCTTATGAAAAAACTTCAGACAGGGGGTTGCTCGGAATCGGTTGTCGGACTTGTAATTCCAACAGGTTATTCATTTAATCTCGACGGAACTTCTATCTACCTTACAATGGCGGCTGTTTTTCTGGCACAGGCTACAAATACTGAACTTCATCTTACACAGCAAATTACCATGCTCCTGGTCTTATTGCTTGTGTCAAAGGGAGCTGCAGGGGTTACAGGCAGCGGTTTTATAACGCTGGCTGCCCTTCTTCCAGTTGTTGGGAATATACCCATTGCTGCAATTGCTCTGATTTTGGGAATAGACAGGTTTATGAGCGAGGCAAGGGCCATAACCAACCTGATTGGTAATTCTGTTGCAACAATTGTCATTGCAAAATGGGAAAAGGAGATTGATATTGATGTTGCCGTCAAAACAATTGGGGCTTAAATCTGTTAGTTATCTGGTTATATAAAACGAATTATAACTCTTAATATGGCAAAGAAAGAAGCAGTTAGTAAGAAATCAGCAAAAGGGTCGGGATCAAAAGATGAATTTGCAGCAATGAGCAGTCAGGCATTATTTGAACACACCAGAGAACTTTCAAAGAAGTACCGGATTACGGGAGGCGGGAAATTCAAACTTAAAGATTTTCCGACTAGTGTCGACAGTGATCTGGCCAGGGAGGAAAAGCCTGTAGCACAGCAGGTTTTACAGACTGGTGTTGAAGAGCTTGCTGCTATGCAGGATAAATTATATGCGCAGGATAAATGGTCACTCCTGGTAATCTTTCAGGCAATGGACGCTGCCGGAAAGGATGGGGCTATAAAACATGTGATGTCGGGCATAAATCCACAGGGGTGTCAGGTGACCTCGTTCAAATCACCCAGCGCAGAAGAGCTCAACCATGATTATCTCTGGCGATGTATGAAAAACCTTCCCGAACGGGGACGGATCGGCATTTTCAACCGTTCATATTATGAAGAGGTACTAGTGGTAAGGGTGCATGAAAATTTTCTTGCTTCTCAAAAGCTTCCTGAGAAGCTTGTTACTCCCGGCATATGGGATGAACGGCTGAATGATATCTCTAATTTTGAGGAGTATCTTAATAATAATGGCATTCTGCTTGTTAAAATTTTCCTTAACGTCTCTAAGAAAGAGCAGAAAAAGAGATTTCTCGAGCGCATCGACAAGCCTGATAAAAACTGGAAATTCAGTAAGGCTGACCTTACAGAGAGAAAGTTCTGGAAACAGTATATGGAATGTTATGAAGATCTGATAAGAAATACTTCCACAAAACGATCACCATGGTATGTTGTCCCTGCTGATGATAAACCATTCGCCCGGATTGTAGTAGCATCGGCCATATTGCATGCCCTGGAATCGATGAAACTTGAATATCCTAAGATAGGTAAGGCTGAGATCGCGGAGTTGCAGAATCTCAAAAAGGAGTTGCTATCAGAAGAAGAGTAATCCTTCTATTTTCTACCGGGAAGATATACACTATTTTCTCACCTGATCTGATCTGACCATCTGCCTTACAGGCTTGATGACAATTTCGTTGTCGCAAAAGGGAGAGTAATATATTTCGCAGCCTGTGCAGGCAAAACAGTTGGCATTATTTTCAGAAGAGCCTGCTTAAGCGGTATTTACGAAAATAGTAGTATATTCTCCTGTATTGCATAGGGCTGAGGATACATCGGCATTTATCAGGCGAATCGGACATTATGTTCGCAACCGAAGGAATAAAATATTTACCGCTGTTGTCCCTGCCTGTTCCTATGTATTTGCATGTGTCAATAACCTGGTTAAAAAGTCCGGGATCAGCATAGGTATCACAAATGAAATCACCTGTTTCTCCACAATTTGATTCGTCGGCAAGTTCCTGTCCCCCGCCATACTCATGAGTTGAAAGGAGTCCCATGTAATGACCCAGCATTGTTGTCAGCGATATACCGGCAGCATATTTTTTGTTGAGGTAGATGATGTTGCTGTCGGCCTGATCGGGGAAATATGTAAAACCATACATTTTCTGATTGTTCAGATAGATAGAATCAACCACAAAGAGGTTTATTCTCGATGGTGTTAGGTATCTGTTCAAAAGCTCTTTGTTAAGCCTGTTCCTGACCACGTAGGAATAGTTGTAATCATCGACATATGCTACGGAATCAATAAAGAACTCCATCCCTGCATTTTTGAAGTAACCATTTGCAGTTTTGAGACTTCCTGAAATGTCTGTGGTTGTGACCCCGGAAAGTCCCTTGATATTTCGCACAATAAACACCCTCACCGGGATTCTGAAGCTGGATTTTACCGTATTGACATCGAATGGTATAGCGTTTTCATTCTTGTAATTTGCCCTGATTGTATCGATATAAGACTGGGAAGCCATCATGCCATCAGGCAGCTGGGCCTGAGCCACGAGAGCGAACAGTGCAAATGATACAATCAGAAAGAATATCTTCTTATTCATAGTTTTGAAATCTCTCATTTAAGTCATTCATTACCTGTACCTGATGGAACTTGTCCAACGATTTTAAATTCGGTCCGCCTGTTAAGTTGCCTGCCCTCAGGGTTGTCGGTGCCGTCAGGATTTGTGTTGGGGGCGATCGGCATGCTCATTCCGTAACCTTTTGCCACCAGCCTTTCAGCAGGTATTCCTTTCGATATTATATAGCTTACGATACTCTCGGATCTTTTTTGAGAAAGAGCAAGGTTATACTGCTCAGTTCCCTTGCTGTCGGTATGAGATCCTATTTCGATGATTCCTTCGGGGAAATATCCAAAAAGCGGCATGATAAGCCTGTCGACAGACTCTTTGGCGACATCGGATAGTTTGAATTTGTCAAAATCGTAATATACATTTATCCTGATGGATACTGCTGGAAGATACTTAATCTTCGTTGTTCCAATCTCAATGGTGTCGGAACAATGACTCTTTTCGGTGGTAAAGTCAAGCGTCTTTTCAAAGTACCCATAGTTTTTAACAACCACCTTGTAGTGTTTGTCCTGATCGAGGATGAAGTTATAGCTGCCCTCTTTGCCGGTAGTTGTTTTTGAGATAAGGATCTCTTCATTTTCATTAAGAAGATTAAGCTCAACCGGCACATCAGGAACAGGCGAATTATTTTCAGGATAGACTAGTTTAAGGTCATACTTTTCATTAAGAGTTTTATAGAACTCATAATTAACATCATTCCTGACGGTTCCCCTCGAGTATAAGCCTGCGCAATCGGTGATTCTGAATGTGAAGATGTCGTCGCAGCAGGTTCCTTCGCCAATGGTCATTGTGCCTGGTCGGTTGGAAGTAAAGAAGCCCTGTCTGTTATTTTTCTGAATGGAATAATAATAATCATCGTAGGGAGAATTCAGAGGTCTCGGTAAGGGGACTGCATCGGTCCATTTGTTCCCTGATCCAGTAGATTTATAGATATCAAAGCCTCCAAGGCTGTTTTTCCTTCCCCTTGAACTGAAATAGAGGTTTTGAGTAGTAATATCGTAGAAGGGTGTGCAGTCATCACCCGGAGAATTAATTTTATTGTTGAGGTTCATCTCTTTCCGGTAGGTTTTGGTCTTTCTGTCGTACTCAGTAAACCAAATATCAAGGCCACCTTTTCCTCCGGGTCTGTCGGATACAAAATAGAGGATATAATTGCCCGATTTAAGGTTCTTTCCAAGGGCTGGCTGGGTTGTGGTACAATCTTCCCTGTTTATTGGAAAAGGCAGCTTCTCCG